>JAJXWI010000067.1 GCA_021781705.1 bacterium
GTGGTCCAGATCCGTCCTCAACAAAGACTATAAAAAATGGCTGGCTGATCTGCCTCTAAAGTTTATAAATATAAAGGAGGGGTTTTCCGCGGTTCACGCTACTCTTGATTCTCCAGAGTCCTGGGGATATATACTTGACGTTCATAATTCTATCGACAGTTTTAATTATCAAATGACACAGTTGTGTTTTTTCGGACATACTCATTTGCCAAGGATATTTGTAAAAGAAAATGTAAGTCAGGAAGCGGTATACGAAGTAAAGAGAATAATGGAGTGGGAGCAATACCCTCCCGATAATGGTGAGATAATATTAAAACTCGAAAAATGGAAAAAATATCTGATTAACGTCGGGAGCATAGGACAGCCAAGAGATGGAGACATAAGGGCTTCTTTTGTTATTTACGATTCGAAACAAAAACTAGTAAAAAGGTATGCTGTTTCTTACGATGTGGAACGTGCGCAGAAAAAAATTCTTGAGTCCGGATTACCGGTACAACTGGCACACAGGTTGTCCCTCGGACAGTAATAAGTTTTAAAATGAAAGATTTATATATTCCTAAAATTTGTGACATTGACGATATAGAGCCTCTGAAAGATAATCTGGGATATAGAAAGATTCTGATAGTAAAGCCCAGTAGCCTTGGAGATATTCTGCACGCTTTTCCTGCATTTTTCCTGCTCAGAAAGAGCTTGCCGCTTGCAAAAATAGACTGGGTGATTAATTCAACTTTGTCGCCTGTTCTGGGGTATATACGATCAGATATTAATAGAGTAATTAATTTTCGGCGAAACGAGTTTAAAAAAACAAAAGCTGCACCTAAAGCTCTTGTAAGCCTTATAGCAAACATACGAAGGGCGAAATATGATCTTGTGATAGACATGCAGGGGTTGATAAGAAGTTCAATGATGACTTTTGCCGCCCGTGCCGAACATAGAGCCGGATTTGCAGAAGTAAAAGAGCGAGGGTCTGGTATTTTTTATGACAAGAAAATTTCTGTTCCCCATGAAATAACTCATGCCATAGACAAAAACTGTTCTCTTATATCAGGTATTCTAGGCATTGAGAATGTAGTACCTGACTTTAAGCTGCCATTCCTTTCAAATGTTGACATTTCAGACATTTTAAGCAGGAACGGAATAGAAGAAGTGGCAAAATATATTACTTTTTCTCCGGTGGCTAGATGGGCCACAAAAACATGGCCTCCTGAATTCTTCTCAAAAATAGCTGATATTATCACGTATGAAATTCCTGACATCAAAATAATTTTGCTTGGCTCAAAAGGAGAGCGCATCGCGGTTGAAGAGGTTGTTGCGAATTGTAAACACGCAAAGCCTCTCAATTTGGCCGGAACTACTGGATTGAGTGAGTTTATCGAATTAATAAGGGGATCGGAGCTCCTTCTTACCAATGATAGTGGGCCAATGCACATAGCAGCATTCGTCAGGACTCCGGTTTTTGCGATGTTTGGTCCGACTTTCCCAGAAAAAACAGGGCCTTATTGGCAGTGGCATAAGGTTTATCAAGCCTCCAAAGGATGCGTAAAATGTGCAAAGAGAAATTGTTATAGGAATGACTTGGAGTGCCAGAAGGCTGTTTCGGCTAAGAAAGTAGCTGAAGATATGATGAAAAATTTTTATGGGGAGATATGAAACATTATTCAGCTTTTATAATTATTGCTATTACCGCTTTTCTACCATCGCTAAACGTTTTTGCACAATTAGCGATGGAGCTTAAGCTGGACAAGAAAAAATACATTCAATATGAGCAGATACGCGCCACACTTATTATAAGTAATCAATCAGCGCATCCGATAGTTTTCGGAGAGAACGAAAAATTGAAGGGGGAAATAAGGTTTGAAATTGAAAGGCTGGATATGGAGAATCCAAAACTTCTATCCACTTCTTCTTGCAAAATAGAAGACAAATTGCTGAAAGCCGGAGAGCAGGAGTCTTTCTTTATTCCTTTATCGAAATATTTTCAACTTAATGAAGAAGGGAAGTATAAGGTAAAAGCAATAGTTAGTCATGCTCGACTTACAAAAGAATATGAATCTAATGAAGTTGAATTTAGCGTTGTTCATGGCAATGTCGTATGGTCTACAACGGTAGGGTTGCCATCTGTTTCTGAAGAAGATAAAAGAGGTGAAAAAATAGAGAATAGGGAGTATTCGATAATTTCATACCACGATGGAGCGGACAAACTTTATTGTCTTAAGGTACAGGACGCCAGTTATATTTATGGGTTGGCTCGTTTGGGGTTTGATATAGGTACAAGACAGCCTGAACACATGATAGACAGGTTGTCAAAGGTGCATATTCTTTTACAGGCCGGACCAGACATCTTCTCTTATTTTATCTATGATGTTGATTGCAAACTTGAAGAAAAGGCAGCCTATAAGCGATTGGAAGGAAATGTCATAAAACTGTTTAAAGACGAAAGAACAGGGAGAATAAGTGTGGCTGGAGGCGTTAAAGCTTCTGCCGGTAATGATTATATAGAAGAAACTATTTCCGACACTTCGAGGATGAAATGAGTAATATTGTGGACAAAAAGATAACTGGATTTACAAATGCATTAGAGTGGGAAGCCGATTTTAAGCCGCGCAGGGTCGCCGTAATGTCATTTTGCTATGCCGGAAGAGACTTGTTTGACTGTGAAGGGGTGGAAATAGGTTTTTTGAAAGAATTTCATGGAATGCAGAAGCATCTGCGATTTCACACAGCTGACAAGACTTCATGGTATTCAGTGGACTCTAAGGTGATTCAACCATTTGGTCCTGAACCTGTTATTGATAGAAAAATAGAGCAGTCAGGCAGCTTTATGAGAGTTACCACAGATGTCCTTATAAAAAGCGCGATGTCGCTAGAATTCTTAAAAATAGATACGCTTAGAATTCGAGGGGAATGGGAAAATATAACTGTATATTATCAATCATCACCTGAAGATTTTGACGTCCTGTCAAAAGAAATAGACATCAAAAATATAGATAATAAAAGAGTTTTATTTGAAACGATTCCTCTTGCCATTGTTTTTACTGATAAAGACGGTATTCAGTTGGAGATTGGAACAGGTTATGACCTTTGGCGCTGGAATAATGCGGCGCGGTTTAGCTCAGAAAATAGATTTGTTATTAAGCAGGAAAAAGATTATATTGTTTTTGAAAGAACTCCGATTTTATGGGATCATGAACATGAAATGCAGAAGTTCAACTTTAGGTTTTCCTGGTATTTTTCATGGGGTAAAAAATCTCTACTTGAAAAAAAGACTCAAAAGAAAATAACAACTCTCCACATACAGGATAATAAACTGACCGCTTATCAATCCGGAATTTGCAACTATAACCTTGACTATTCAAACTGGCCGGCAACGACAAGGTCTACAAATTCAAACGAACCTTGTTTTGCATCAAGACAGGCAGAAAATCTGTTAAAAGATTTCCTGAGAAAAACATTGCCCAAAATGAGCGAAAGAGATAAGGTTATATGCTTGTGCGGGGTTTCTCCTCACGTTTGTTCTAAGGCTGGGCACATGGAGAGAAATAAACCGGAAACATTTGTTCACTGGGATTACTGGGATATGATGGTTTTCTGGGGGTGGGCTAATAATTTTCTTGCGAATAATGATAAGAAATTTGCTTTTATCCCGGATAGTCAGTCGCTGCTATCGTGTCTGCCTTCCTTTAGACGGATGTCGGAGTTAGAGGACTAATAGACGGCCTATAAACTTTGTAACGGTGTTCTTTTTTTGACTTAAAAACTTCCTTTGCTTTATAAATAATCATTGGTAATATCAAGGCCGGAATGCCCACGTATAGTGAAGCCCTCAGCGCAGGCGTGAAAACCATTACTACCAGACATGATATTTGCACCCATATGCTGGCCAGTGTGAGATACGGGAACCAAGGGGTTTTGAACTTCAGAGTTTCGAGCTTGTTCTCCATAATCATTTTTTTTCTAAACCGGTACTGTGTCCAGCATATCGAAATCCATGCTATTGAGCCTGAAAAACCAGAAAGAGCAAGAAGATATTTATACATAAATTCACTTCTGTCAAAAGTGTAAATGATCACAAATACCCAACAAATCAATATTGAAAAAATAGTGGCCCTTTTGGGGACTTTATTATCATTGAGTTTCATAAAATAAGATGGAGCCATTCTTCCCATGCCCATTGTATACAATGCTCTTACGCAGGAGTACAATCCCGAGTTTGACGTTGAAATAGCGGCTGTGAGTATTACGAAAGCGAAACAGCCAGCAACAGTTTTTAACCCATAGTGTTGCAGTGCATCAGCAAAAACAGTTTGAGAAAGGCCTGCCTTGTTCCATGGAAAAATAACAACTAACATGAGAATTGGGACAATGTATAACAAAACGATTCTGACGGTTACAGCTTTTATTGCTGCAGGAATACTCTTTTCCGGATCTTTGCTTTCAGCAGCGGTGATACCTATTATTTCGCTGCCCTGAAAATTGACAAGCACAACTACCATAGTCAGGAATATAGAGAGGACTCCCTTTGGAAAGAATCCGCCATTATCTTTAAGGACAGAAGTTCCTACGAAATGATGATGACTTCCCATTAATCCTAAAAATATAGCTATGGCTAAAATGGTAAACCCTACTATTGCTGTAATTTTTATATACGCCAGCCAATATTCAAGCTCTCCAAAAGATGAAACATGTAATAAATTAATGCACGTTATCAGTGCACCAAAAAAAATAGCCCATATAACAGAGCTAATTTGAGGGAAGAAAGTGTTCATAATGATTCCTGCTGCGATCATTTCGGATGGCACGTATGTTACCCATGTCAACCAATAGGACCATCCAACTCCGGTAGCCCATGTCGGCGAAATATATTTTGCCTTGTACCCTATGAACGAGTTGTCTTTATGAGCCACGGTAAGTTCGCCCAGGCAGTACATCACAGAAACAACTATTAGTCCGCCAAGAAGGTAGCTTAATATTGCCCCCGGTCCAGTCTCCTGTATAAGATATCCGCTTCCAAGAAAATAACAGCTTCCTATTATTCCCCCCAGCGTTATGAGACGAATATGTTTTTCTTTAAGACCCCTCGCAAGTGAGTACTTTTTCACTATATTGAATCTCCGCTTTTTTGTTGTAAAAAAATAAAGGGGGATATGATAGCCAGTTTTTTTGCAAAAACCATTGTAATGAAGCACTGAAAAGTTAGGATTTCGTTATTTTCTCAGAAAATCTGTAACTCTTCAGGTAAAATAGCTTGCGGGCTGTTTAGCTTGTTGGAATGGAATTGAGTTTCAGCGAGGGGTTGCCGAAAGTAACGATATGCTTATAATTATGCGATGTGCTCAAAATGAAGGTGAGAAAATATGATGATCCCTGAAATCTTTGTAATAACAATAATGCTTTTGATAAATGCTGTGTTAGCAGCTTACGAGCTGGCGTTGGCTTCTCTAAGCATAGGTAGGGTAAAACACCTTGCTGAACAAAATGTAAAAGGGGCCGCTTCTGCTTTATTTATGAAATCTAGGCAGGAAGCAAGCTTGGCCGTGGTTCAAATAGGAGTAACTATAGTTGGAGCTATTACGGCAGCCACTGGGGGCGCGGAAGCTGAAGAATTGTTAACTCCGTACATTGTGGAAATATTCCATCTCTCTCATGGACTGTCGAGAGTAATTGCAATCGCAAGCGTGGTGCTTCCTCTTTCAGCTCTAACAATTACCATAGGAGAACTTGTCCCCAAAACTCTTGCGCTTAAAAATAACGAAAAGATATGTCTTATGCTAAGTCCGACAATGAGAGTGTTTTCATTTTTTATTTACCCTCTTGTAGTTGTGTTTGAGTTTGCTACCAAACTGATTGTACGGATGTTTGAAAAGAGAATGAAAGGCTTTTCTCAGGCAGAGCTTGGCGTGGTGGAGCTTCGCGCCCAGGCTAGAGCGCTCAGAACAGAAAGGATCATTGACTCCGAACAGGAGAGAATGATAATAGGAGCCAGCAATCTCTCTAAGATAAAAGTGAAAGATATTGTTATTCCATCTGAAGATCTGGTTACTTTATATGCTGACGGATCGTTGGCTGCACATTTTGTTACTGTTCATCTGGAAGCGTATACAAGATTCCCCGTGGTTGAAAAACAGGGGGATCCACAGACAATCATAGGGTACGTAAATATAAAAGAACTGTTGTTTCTGGCAAAATCACACCCCGAAAATCCGTCATTAAGGGAAATTGTCAGGCCAATGTTGAGTTTTAACTCTGATGCCAGTATAGGCGAAGGTTTTTCCAGTATGATGAAAGATCATGTGCATTTAGCTCTGATTAGAGGTAAGGATAGTAAAATCATTGGAATGATTACCCTTGAAGATATCCTTGAAGAAGTAATCGGGGATGTTCAGGACGAATTTGACCGACTACCCAAACATATAACAAGTTCGGGAAAACGGTATATAGTTGGAGGAGGCGTAATGCTCTCTGTTTTGAGCATGAAAATAAGCAGCCCAGAGCTTATAGACCTGGCAGGATCGGATAGCACTTTCAGCGAGTGGATAAAGAAAAATAGTAAAAAGAAAATAGCCGACGGAGATACATTAAATATCAGTGGCTATTCTGTTATCATCAGAAAAATCCGCAGAACCCATGTTTTTGAAGCTATGCTGTTGCCTCCATAGAAATATTATTCTCAATTTTGATCTTCGTGGGCTCTAGTGAATTTTGTGTATTTTTGTATTTTTTGGAAATCTGGCTTTTCTATAAACTCTTTTGATAACCAGGGAATTTTTTTCTTATCACTGCTTGCTGATACGTTTACTCCTGCTGCATATATCTCTTGAGACCCTGGAGTTTTCGATAATGAGCGTAAATAGTGATTTATTATTTGTTGTACTGTGTATTCATTATGACATCGGCTTCTTTGTTCGTCGTTATACCCGTCACAGAAATCCGGCAGAGTTAGTATATTTAGATTTTCTAATCCCATTTCTTTTCTGCTTCTCATCATTTCTATCATGTAGTCCAAGTCAAATTTTGGTGCTTGATATATCTTTGGGGTAATTTTTACTTTTTCATTACATGGGTATCTGAAGAGTTCTCCTAAACGCTTGTCGTGGTGTTTAGCTAGTAATTTCATATGCGCTTCTATAAAATCTTTAATTTCCGCTGGGTCATTTGTATACTCTTTATCAGTCAATGCTGAGAGTGTTCTACTATCTAATATTATCGGATCGGTGAGCGCAGCTTACATTTTGAGCGGCGTGAGAAATAAACCCCATGCTGCTAGAAGAACAAAAATATTCAATGCGTGTTTTTTCATTTTTTTGGTACGTTTCTTTGTTTATTGTAAGAGAATATTCGTAAGCGTTAACGCTTATGGAGCCGGGGCAGTTCAAATATTAATGGTGTCGATTGATGTTTTCTATTATAGCGCATAATACTTCCGATCTGTCCAGGGAAAAATTTTCTTATAGAGGAGCTGAGCCGTAGTGTTTATGCCGGCAGCATAAGCTCTCCAATTCCATTTATAAAATCTATTGGCATGGCCAGCATTATAATTGTTAATCAATTGCTGTTCTGAATATTCTCCTTGCGTTAACCTTATGTAGTCGTGGCATCCTTCGGCAAAATCTAGCAATACATTCATGTCTTCAAATTCATTATTGTCCATTTTGCTTTCCACCTTGTCCTTAATGAGTGTGTCAATTGTAAAATTCGGAGCTATAAGTGACATCAGGTGATTTAAGCGTTTTGTGCATGGCGGAGATAGCTTCTTGTCTAAACGGGTATTATTGCCCACATTGTTGCCCTCTGCAAGATTATACATTAACAAATCTATATGAGATTCTAAGATTTTCGAATTTGTCTCAGGCATGAGTTTTTGAATTTCTTTCATAATTGTGAGGTTGAATTTTATTGGGTCGCCAATTCCTGCTTGCATTTTGGGCGGCATGAGAAATAAACCACATACTGCTAGCAAAATAAAAATATTCAATGTGTGTGTTTTCATTTTTTTTGGTACATTCCTTTGTTTTTTTATTAACCTTTTTTATCCTATTTGGTCGTTATAAACGAGCTAAAAACCTCTAAATTTTCGAAGAGGAGTCTAATTTGCGAAAAAATATTTTCAATAGTTTTTTAAAAAAATAACGGGTTTTAAAAAACGGCTTAACCAAAGTAACCTCGGAGCAGTATTGTTCGCGTTATGACTCAACGAGAATCAATATAATTATTGTCACGATAATATTTTTCTCATCCAGCCCCATGTCGACAGTTATCTGCTAGAATTTATCAATCTTTCTAACACGACAGATTCTGCCAAACTTCCTTCTTTATTACTGTAAAAACAAACTTCTCTAGCCAAGCTCAAGCTTTCCAAGTTGCATTACCGTGCGATGATGAGCGTCGTAAAGCTACTGCGAAAATGCATCCGCAATTGGATCTGTAGCCTCCCAGATCGGCTTTACACTTTACAGTTTTTTCCGCTCCGTTTTGCAGCCTCATCCTTGTCGTAACATTTAAACTGTTTTCCGACACTGGTTAAAAGGTCAAAGACCTTTTCTTTCTGTTCAGAAGGAACTTCAAGGGCTATCCCGCATTGAGACGAATGCTGTCGGGGAGTGGGGACGGCAAGGCAATCAAAACCAGCTTTCTTGCACTCTCTTTCGGAAACGATCACATCCCTGGTTGTTTTAAAAACAAGCAATATTTTTTCTTCCATAATCAATTCTCTGACTTTGACAAAGCGGCCAAGGATTCGATAACACGAAAGAAATCGCTTTTTGTATGATAAACAGATGGAGAGATTCTAAGTGTTCCTGACGGGTAAGTCCCCAATGTTTTGTGTGCTAGTGGAGCGCAGTGTAGCCCTACTCTCGTTTCTACCCCAAATTCTCTGTATAATTTTAACCCGAGATTGCTCACATCCATAAAATCGGAAGTAACTGAAACAAGCTCCCCCTGTCTTTCATCGCTATCGGCACAATAAACCTTATATCCACTTAACTTCTTAAGTTCGTTGATAAACTCAATAAAGTCCCCAAAGGTGTGCTGTTTTTCCGGGCGATTGAGCAAAGCTCCGTTCAGCCCGAAAATTCCGGCAATATTCGGAGTGCCTGCCTCAAATTTATCAGGCATGAAATCAGGCATATCGCAACTCTCCGACCTGCTTCCCGTCCCGCCCTCTATAAAAGCCGGCAGTGTTTCAGGATTCTTGACAAACAAGCAACCTATTCCTGTAGGGCCAAGCAGTGATTTATGCCCGGTTATTGCTATAAAATCAAAATCATTTTCATTATTTTTTATTTCACCGCTGACGGCTGACTGAGCAGCATCTATCAACACAGGGATATTTCCGGCAAGCTTTTTTATCTCCTCTGCCGGCTGAATTACACCATTGATATTGCTCTGGTGGTTAATAACTATAAGTGCTGTATTGGAAGCAATCTGGTTCTTAAAATCTTTCAGATCCACACATCCATCAGGATAATGCCTTAAAATCCTGTACTTAGTTCCTTTTGTTTTGGCAAGCCTGCTAAGAGGACGCATTACAGCGTTGTGTTCCATAGGAGTGCACAATACCTCTTTTTCAGTCAAATCCAGTCCTTTCAGCACGATATTAATTGCATGCGTAGCATTGTTTGTAAAAACGATATTCTCGGGATTTTTTACGCCAATAATGCCTGACATCAGGTCTCTTGTCGCTTCCACAATACGAGCGACATTTATTGACCTATCATAAAAACTACGTCCGTAAGGGCCGCCAACCTCGTTAAGATAATGAAGTATTTCATTCCCTACCGCTTCAGGCTTGGGAAAGGAAGTCGCCGCATTATCAAAATATCCATTGAACGTCATGTGCTATACCTCTTGTTAGGAAAAATTAACCATTTTAATTTAGCATCAATCCATTAGCATCACAGAAAGAAAAATTAAAGAAATATTTTATAATCACTTGTAATTTTGCAGATTCCTAATATCCTAATTTAGGAAAATAAAAAGGAGATGCTATGAGTGCTACTATACGTTTACCAATAATTAAAAGTGTTGGCAGTAACGGGCAAATCTCGCTTGGTAAAAAATATGCTGGCCAGCAAGTTTCATTAATAGAATGCACAGATGGAAACATTCTCATTAAACCGGGTAAATTTATTCCTGATTCAGAAATGTGGTTATATAAGGGCGATGGAGAAGAACGCATTAACAAAGCTTTGAAATGGGTAGAAAATTCTTCCCGCAAAGATAATTATGATGAAATTGTTGATCGAATAGAAAATGCCTAACATCTTATTTGATCTCAACTATCCAAATTTTCAGGAAGAGTTATTTAACTTGGAAAAGATTGAACAGACTGCATTCTTAAAAACCTGTAAAAAGCTTCGCCAGATGAACTGGTTAATGATCTATAAGGATAAAGGTTTAAAATGGGAAGAGATCACAACTAAAAGGACTACTGTCGGAGACAAGGTTTTCTCAATTAGATTTTCTCAAAAATATCGTGCAGCGGTTACAAGAAGTAAAAACTTTATGATCTTCATGACTATTCATGTTGATCATGACAGCATCTATAAATGAAAGTTAAAGTAATTGTTCATTTGTATAGGAAAGCGTCAGAACCCAAAGATATTTCGGATAAATAGTAATAAACTTCGTATCAGTTTTTATTTTTCACATTTTACAAAAATCATATTTTTTTACTTCTGATTTCCTACGCTTCTTCTCCATATTTCCAAAACTCCGAGCAGCGTAAAATTTGGGGAAACCATTTTAAGCTCTGAAATGTTTCTTGCAAGCATACCAGCATCTCCACCGGCAACATAAAACTTTACATTGTTTGTGCCTAGTTCTTTTCTGGTTAGTGTCATAAACTCTTTCGCTGCCCCGACAATTCCGTAATCTGTTCCTATTATTATTGAATCTTCAGTATTTCTCCCGAATGTTTTGTACCCATTGCAGCCTGCAACTGGAACATACGGGAGCTGTGCGGTATAGGAGTTAAGAGCTCTTCTTTGCAAATCCCTACCTGGAGCTATTATTCCTCCAACAAAGCGCTTTTTCTCGTCAAGCGCCTCGAGAGTAAGGCCAGTTCCGCAATCAATTATTGCCGCAGGGAGTTCTGAAATTGATGCCAAGGCAACAAGATTAGCCAACCTGTCAGCGCCAAGTGCTGCTCCGTCTACCAGAGACAAGTCTATTCCGGAATTTGAGAGATGAGATACGTAATAAATATCCTTGCGCTTCAACCTGTCAATAATCGAAGGAACTACCGTAGCTGCAGCGACAGGAATATTATCAGGGATGTCTGAAGAAAGCAGTTCTTTTGTAGGTTTATCAAAATCATCGACAAATTCACCGTCTGCAAAAAGTCCGCATCTTGTGTTTGTATTCCCTATATCAAGTAAAAAAAATCTATCTCCCATATCAAACTCCGTAAGTATAACAGTTTTCAAGCGCGCTAAAAACTGCAGTTAATTATGCCTGAAAGCTTCTAATATTTCGAAGTTAAGCAAAAATGATAAAAGCTATATACGCTACTTCTGAATACGTTTTTTACCTATCTGTAATTTGACGAAACTCAAGTATTCCAATTCTAGGTTCTGGCATGCAACTGTTATAATTAGCAATTTCTAGTAAATGCTTCATTGCTTCTTCATCCCTGTATGAAAAGCCAAAAACCTCTCCTGCTATTACGGAATGGGTTGCGCTTGAATTATAAACTATAATCTCATCAAATGTTTTTTCCAAAAATATGTAATGACACTCTGAACGAACGATATAGTCGCCATTAGGTAAGCCAATCATTGTTCTTTCTATATCTGAAAGCTCTAAATCAGGCCCGATTTTTGGTCTACACTCTATTGAAACACCAAGAATCAATCCAAACTCTGAAGCAATTTTACCTAATTCGCAAAAGCCCATTCCACAGCAATGATCATTTGGACTACTTCTTTTGACACAACTAAATCCATCATATGGAACTAGGTCAAATTTTGCTAACGTCATACCCCATAAACAATTTGGTGCAACTCCATTAGCGACTCCTTTCAAAGTAGCCGCATTGCCATAATTTACCAGAAAGCTACCTAGTACTGCCGAAGCTTCTGGCGAACTTCTAAGCCGGATAAGTGCGAGTTCCCTCCGAGAACGGCTACGTAAATAATTAAATATAGGATACATTGAACGGCTGGAACCGCTCTGACATATTGTAATATTTTTTGATAGCCCTAAGGCGTCTGGATTAGAAGTAACCAGTTTAATGTAACGATGGTCAGCCTTTAACCTTCTTACATCTTCATGGACTTTTAAGATTCCTGCACTTTTTTCTATTATGATTAGCCGCATCATCAAAGCATTTATTCTCATACGACAAGCCTCAATTTCGCCAGGATTAGAAATGCGACTGATTTCATCAATATTAAGAGACAATAGTCTTTTGATATTCTCTAAGTCGATTCTTATTTTATTTAGCTCATCTATGGGTTGGCTTAAATCGACTAAATCCTTCTTCAATCGTGTCAGGGAAGTCGATGGAATCTTAGCAACTATTTCGGGTGCTTTTATTAATGAAATACGTCTATTTATAGAGTCAATTCTCTGCTCTATCCCGCTTAGCGTTAGCGCACTACAAATCGTGCTAAACGTTAACACGATAATCAAACCAGCCAATAATTTATTTTTCATAATTTTAGTATTTTTTAGTTTTTGTAGATTACTAATTTTTTGCACTTCGGAATAATTATCTCTTTATGGGATATAATTATTTCAACCGTCACGCATTATAAATATTTAACCCATGTCTTTCAAACGCAATATCAATACTTAATGATTGCTGAATAATTCTCAAAATATTATTTTTTTTGCCATTTTCATCAAGTAAAAGCCACAACTGGCTTAAGTCTGCTATAAGCATTTTTACAGAAGTACAGTCTTTCCATGTTTTCCAGGATGAAGGTCATCAACATCATGGTAAACGAGAGCAAAGAAAATGGAGACAAAAAAATCCACCTAAGGATTTTATCAAGATTCATCACTATGATAGTCAGTGAAACTGTTGCCAAAGCTGTCAGTGGTAGCTTTTCCATGAC
>JAJXWI010000068.1 GCA_021781705.1 bacterium
TTTTCAAAAATTTTATCCAAATTACTAGTTCTTCTTGTTTTTTCTCTCATAATCTTAACACACAGTATGAAAATTGAAATTTTGTGCATAGCCGATGACTGGGCTAAGACCTAAAACTATATAATATCCCTTGTAGGATAACAAGCAACAAGTAGAAGTTCAGTACTATTTATCTAAAATCTTCGGATCGAAACAATGAAGGCTCCCTTTTATCTTCCATCAAAAGCAATTTTATAGTATTTAAGGAAGATTTTTATACGTACATTACTTGTCATAACTTTAAGATGCATTTATGATATGGCGTTAGGTTTGCTAATATATTTTTTCTAGAGATTTAAAGGAGTTGGTATGCGCACAGTAAAAAACTTTCTTTTTTCGGCTTGTTTTACGGCAATCGTAATTTCATCCCCGTCGCTTTTTGCAGACGCAGTTGTAGGCGCGGGAAATAACGTTCTTACTGCACCCTCAACCGAAACAGCAACCGGTATAACGAGCGCCTCTTCTACCTCTGACAGTGAAGGGTATCAGGCAAAAAAATGTATCATAGGTTTGGATTTTTTTGATTCAGCAAGAGGTGCTGATGTACTAGACTTCTCAAAAAGCAATGCTGTACAACCTGATTACATTATAAAGAACGGAGACGAAATAGCTATTGATATCTGGGGAGATCTTGATCTTCATTATTCTCTTCCTGTAAATAAAGACGGATTTGTTACTATTCCGAGTGCAGGTAGGGTTGATTTAAACGGCCTTACCTTTACAGAGGCAAAGAAAAAAATTATCCATAAATTTGCCGACATTTACAATTTTTATATAGATGTAAATAATCCTGGAGCAGGCAAGGCGCATATTGACATTGCGATGGGTAAAATTGCAGGGATACAGATATATGTAACTGGAGAAGTAAAGACTCAGGGATCAATATCCCTTAACGGTACAAATTCTTCTGCAATAATGGCAATAAGAGCTGCAGGCGGAATATCTGATGCAGGGACAATTAGAAATATAAGGATAATCCACCCTGACGGTAAAGAAACTGCTTTTGATGTCTATGACTTTATGTTTTATGGAAAACTTCTACCAGATATTAAATATCTTAAAGATGGCGATATAATAAATGTTCCATTCAGAAAATCGCAGGCGACTATTACTGGAGCAGTAGTTCGTCCTGGCAATTACGAAATTTTTGAAAATGACATGTTAAGAACTCTGATTAGACTAGCCGGGGGACTTCAAAAATATGCTTCTAGCAATGTGAAAATATACAGAGAAAGGAGGGGTGTATTTCTTGTCGATAAAATCGGAAAAAAAGAAATTTTTAATATTGATTTTAATAACCTTGAACAGGACGTAAAACTTCAAAGCGGGGATGTAATTGCGGTAGAATTATTTCCGGAATCAAAAATTTATGACATAATAAAAGTTCAAGGCAACGCAGTAAGGATTCCCGGAGAATTCGAGTATTCTAATGGTTTAAAGATTTCGGACTATATTGAAAAAGCGGGTGGCATGTACCAGGACGCGGAAGACAAGGTTGATATCTTAAGATATTCGGATAATCTTCAAACTGTTATAATTGCGTTAAGCCTAAAGGAAATATTGAAAAACAATCCAAAGCAAAACATTGAAGTTAAGCCCGGGGATGTAATTAATTTATACAATACAAAAGATATTTATGGAACTCAATATATTTCGCTAGAAGGGCATGTTAAAAAACCAGGAAACTATCTCTATCGTAAAGGGTTAACAGCTTTAGAGATTCTAATAAAAGAGGGTGGACTTCTAGACAGAAAGTACTTATCAAATGTATATCTAAAACAGGCTAATATCTTCAGAATGGACCTAAGCTCTCAAAAAAAGGAAGTCATTGCATTTCAAATTGGCAAGCTTCTCGATGGAGACATGAAAGAAAATGTAGAACTTAAACCTGGGGATAAAATAATAGTGTATGACCTTGCGGCTATGCAGGAAATCAAGAGTATTACAATTGAAGGAGAAATCAATAAGCCAGGCAACTATAGAATAGACGAAAATGCAAATCTGAACTCCGTTATAATCGAAGCAGGAGGTTTTAAAGCTGATGCACTAATAGAAAAAATCGAAATAGGAATGAAAGGAGCAGACTTCTCAAAAACATGTATGATTATCGATTATAACACTCCTGCCGGCAAAAATTATGCTCTTAAAAATAATGACTTCATAATTATTAGAAATGACCCATATTACGAAATAAGGAGTGCGACAGTTGAAGTAGGCGGAGAGATAAGAATTCCCGGAAAATATAACTATATCAAAGATGAAAAAATTACCACCCTGATAGAAAGAGCAGGAGGACTCAGAAATGATGCATTCCTAGAAGGAACTGAATTTTATCGAAACGGACAACGCGCACAAATTAATTTGAAGAAATCTATGAAAAACAAAGATACTCACGATAATTTCACGGTTTTACCTGGGGATAGGCTTGTTATTCCCGAGAAAAAATATTTCATAGAAGTTAAAGGTGCCGTTATCGCCCCGAAGAGATATCTCTACAAAGAAGGGGAAGCCGCATCATATTATATTGATATGGCAGGCGGCATTACGAATAATGCAGACAGAGGCAATACAAAAATAATTAAACCTGATGGTATTGTAAAAGACGCATTCAATACTTTTTGGCCTAATCCTGAAGTAGAAATGGGATCTGTAATAGAAGTTCCCGCAAAGAGATGAAGGAAAGAATAAACATGAATAATGTATCCCAAAATTCAGATTTAGAGAAAGGAAGTGAAGTTTCGCTTCTTCCTCTAATTAAAATTTTTCTTAAAAACCGTTGGCTTATAATAACTCTAACATTTGTAGGGCTTTGCCTAGGGCTTCTAAAAAGTGCCTTGTTTTACAGCAAAGTCTACTCTGCTTCATCGTCTATTCTTTTACAAAGTTCTCAAAAAGTTACAAGCCAAGACTATAGCAAGGTATACTTAGATTCCATAGTCCAGAGTACCTGCAGCATCATATCAACTTCCAGCACAACTGTGAGAAATATAATTTTGCAGCAGTATACTTATGACAAGAATGGACAAAAAGTAAAAATCAACCTGTTAGAATTTTATAATAGCTCAAATATCAATACACTGATTGAAAGAGTATCACGTGGTATAACCCTTACATATGATAAACAAACGCGCGTGTTAACCATATCCTATAGGGCATCCAATCCCGAAATAGCATCTCAGATTGTTAATAACGTTATTGAGCAGATTAATATTTTCTATAATACGCAAATGACGTCTGATTCTGCACGCAATTTTAAATTTATCGAAGAACAGCTAAAAATTGCTAAGGAAAACCTCGATACAATTAGGTTGAAACTGGCTCTTTTTATAAAGAGAAACAAAGAAATTACGACGGCATCAGAAGCAAATACCTATTCTTTAGCTAAGCTAGAACTGCAAAAACTACAGGAAGACACAAAAGCTAAAGAATATCTTTATGATTCTCTGGTAAAAAAAAGTCAGGATTTAGGTCTTCAATCAGAACAAAAGACACCTTCAGTTATAGTGTTACAGCAAGCTTTTCCTTCTCAAAAACCAATCCCCAGAAAAATGCTTCAAGGTGCAATACTGGGATCTTTTCTTATGTTGCTTGTCGCAATAGGAATTGTCGTGCTGAAAAATCTTTCAGAAATAACCAAAGAAAATATAGTCAAGCTTGTTTCCTATGAATTCAGCAACGATTTTAAAAAACTGAAAAAAATCCTTAAAAAAAATAATGCAGTTTAATACATCCTATGCCTCTGAATCCGTAAATCTTGTCTTGTAAGCCATCTAACTTTATTGTTAAAAGAAATTTTTCCTATATTAGCCAAAAGAATAATCCCATGTTTTGACGTTATGAATTGGAGCGTTGCAAAAGAGACAAACTTTGTCAACTTAATAGATACCGGAGACCCTGTGGAACCTGCGGTTGAGTACAACAAGCAATCATCCGCAGACGAAATTGTGTTCCTTGATATTGCCGCTGTTGTTTTGGCGACAAGCATATTTCATTTCGGGAACTATACCATTCCCGGAGCTAAAAGGTTCCGGGAGAAAAAGAGGATAAACACAAGAATCTAGGAAATGTTTAGTTTTGAATTCTAAATGTTGAATTAAAAAATAAAAAATAACAAGAATCGCAAAAACATTGTGCTAATGAGAAATAATTTAAAATTATTTTCTAGTCTCAAGTCTACCATTTGGCTGATTGTAAAATTTGCAGTAGCTTTATCAATAGTCTGCTGGTTGATTTCGGGCAATTATCATGCCTTTATAAAAGCAATTACAAACATCAAATTAAGCTGGCTAATACTAGGCTTTATTTTTTATGGACTAGTACAAGGATCTGGAGCTTTGCGATGGTATTTGCTTTTAAAGATACAAGGCATCAGGGTTTCTTTTTTTGAAACTCTTTCCTTAACTATGCAGGGAGTGTTTTTTTCTCTCGTAATACCTGGAGGGGCGATAGGCGGAGACCTGGTGAGGACGGGATTTCTTGTATCCAGAACTCCAAAAGGAAATCGCCTCGCCGCTACTTCAACAGTATTTATGGACAGATTTCTTGGAATGATTGCTCAGTTCTCCATTGCTATAATTTTTGCGTTTTTTTTCATCCCTCAAATTAAATCTATGGCTAGTGCTCCACGTCTGACAATATTATTGATACTGATTGTAAGCGCATTGGGGTTGCTTGCAGCATTTGGGCTGTGCTTGCACCGTTATCTGGAAAAAATATCTCTTTTCTCGTATTTGATCAAAATTTCAAATAAGTTCAGCAAAGGATTTGTTGCCGAATCTATGGAGATCATGGATGTTTACAACGCCTCAAAATTGACAATGATTAAGTGTGTAATAATAAGCATATTCCTGGTTCAAATCAACATGTCTATCATTCTGTTTCTAATAGCAAAAGGGCTAAATTGCCCCGATATTTCGACATTGTCGCTGATGCTTTCAATAGCTATGGGAAATACAGCTGGACTCCTGCCCATAACACCTGGAGGACTGGGCACCAGGGATGCAGTAGTGAAAGCTACCCTTACAGCCGGAGGGTTTTCTACCGGAGAAGCAATAGCCATCCCTCTCCTCTTCTCAATGCTAATGATTTCAATATACTTGCTAGGAGGTTTTTTCTTTTTATTCCATAAAAGAAGCAAGGAACATTACAATATAGGATCACAATGAAAAAAGAATTGAAAAAGAATAAAGCCTGTTTCCTTGACAGAGATGGAGTTCTAATAGAAGAAGGAAATTACATTTCTTCTCCATCGGATGTATCAATTTTCCATGAAACAATTCAAGCTCTCAAGATACTTAGAAAAAACGGGTTTAAAATAATCGTAATTACAAATCAAGGGGGGGTTGCCAAAGGATATTATAAAGAAAAAAGTATCCTCGATGTTCATAGAGAAATAGACCGTCAACTTGCAACAGCTAAATTAAAAATCGACAAATACTATTATTGCCCGCACCATCCAGAAGGAACGGTTAAAAAATATTCGATTGCATGCAGATGCAGAAAACCGGCTCCAGGGCTTATTTTTAATGCAGCTAAAGACTTTGACATTGATCTGAGTAAATCATTTTTAATTGGCGACAAAATTTCAGACATTGAAGCGGCTCAAAATGCCGGGTGCTCAGCAATACTTGTAAAAACCGGGCACGGACAGGAGCATATCGGTGAAGCCGAAACAAAAAATATTATAATGACTAAAAATATACTTGAAGCAGTTAAACTATTTACTAATTCGAATTAAAATAAGGAAATGGCACATTTATGTCTAAAAGAGCGTTGATTACAGGAATTACGGGGCAGGACGGTTCATACTTGACTGAATTGCTTCTATCAAAAGGTTATGAAGTCTACGGAATCATAAGGAGAGCTTCGTCCTTTAATACGGAAAGAATAGACCATCTGTACTCTGACCCGCATACTAAGCCGAAACTCAAATTGGTTTATGGAGACCTGAGCGACTCTAGCAGTCTGGCAGAAATTATCCATTCAACAGAACCTGCAGAAATTTACAATCTTGGCGCACAGAGCCACGTAAGAGTTTCTTTCGATGTTCCTGAATACACCGGCGAAGTGACAGGTATGGGAACGCAAAGGCTTCTGGAAGCAATAAGAAGAACCGGATGTAAAGCCAGATTTTATCAGGCAAGCAGCAGCGAAATGTTCGGGAAAGTAGCGGAAATTCCACAGAAAGAAACTACCCCGTTCCACCCAAGAAGTCCATACGCGTGCGCGAAGGTCTATTCGTATTGGCTGACAGTCAATTATCGCGAAAGCTATAACATATTCGGATGTAATGGGATACTTTTTAATCACGAAAGCCCGAGACGCGGCGAAACCTTCGTCACCCGAAAAATTACTAGAGCTGCTGCGAGAATAAAGCTTGGATTACAGAATAAAATCTATCTGGGAAACACTGACGCAAAAAGAGACTGGGGATTTGCCGGAGACTTTGTCGAAGCCATGTGGTTAATGCTTCAACAAGAAAAACCGGACGATTATGTAGTGGCAACAGGAGAAACACATTCAGTAAAAGAATTTCTTGAAGAAACATTTTCTCTGCTTGACCTTGACTGGAAGAAATATGTAGAATTCGACCCAAAATATTTAAGGCCGGCTGAAGTAGAATTGCTTCTCGGAGACTATTCTAAAGCAAAAAAAATACTTAACTGGAAGCCTAAAGTAACGTTCAAACAGCTAGTAAAAATGATGGTTGATGCAGATATGATCCTTGCCAGAAAAGAACAAGCAATAATGGGGATCAAATAAAAGCCCTTCCCGACTTCGGCGGTCTTGACGTGTAAGATGTTGACTATCAACGAAAGTTCATTTTTGCAGGGCACTACATTATTTTAATGTAAAAATAATGTACTTTATCTTTTAGGCTTCAAGATAGTTAAGATTCTCAGCGCTGAACATTGCTCTGTCAGCTACAAACGTAACACTTTCTATTTCATAATCATTCTTAAGGTTTTCTTTCATTGGCCTAAGCGTATTGCCTTTAAAAGTATATCCGAGAAATATCTGATACCCCAACGGCAGCCCTTCAGTTGTTGCCATTAATTTAGCAGATACTAACAATCAATGCAGTATTTAATAAAAAGAAAATGTAATAACAATGACTAACTAGGCACTGCAAAAGCAATTTTAATAAGTTTGAGCCTGGGTTTCTTTAATTTTGCCTTTTTACCGCCGAAGTCGGGATGTTAATTTCTGGTTAAGATTACTCCTGCAATTTTGCCAGAATATCATGAGGTATTCTGTCGGGATGGCTGTCGTACTCTGGATTTTCCAGCAGCAAATAAAGTGCTTTCGGGGGGAGTTTTTTTTGCTTCAGAGCTTCCTGCATGTTATTATAGGAAATTTGCGAGGCATCATTCATTCCGAGATATTTTTGAATATAACACAATCTATACCATGAGCCTGCCAAAAGCGGGTATATTACTACTTCCTTGAGCAGATATGGCAGGGACTCTCTTAGTTTATGCAGTTTTATGAGCGTCAGGCTGGTAAATCCATTGCTATGCGCGTAATTGGTTATTGAGATATCTTTAAACATTAAAAAATAGTATAGTGCAAGTTGAGGATTTGCTAAATCCTGAAATGACAAAGCTCCACACCTATAGACGTACTGAGGAACCTTGTCCAGATTTATTCCCTTGTCATAATAATATAGGGCTTGTTCCTTGTTGTTATTGAATTCTGCGACTTCTCCAATTCTGAAATAGTATGTACTCATTAAATTGGTGTAAACCATTTTTATGCTCAATACGATAATTGCTATTGCCGCCATCTTTAACGTCCCAAAAACAATTTTGGATATGAACATTTCTTCTCGTTTCTCACTATTAACCGGCACCTGACAGCTACCAACTATTTCTTTTTTCCATATCTCTGCCCAGAGAATTCCTAGTAAAATTGCACTAAAGAGAACCGTGGGCCATTCGAAAAATATCAGGTCGAGCAGAGCATGTAAAAATAAAATAATATAACAAAACAACGTTATTTTGTTGACAGAGGAAAGTTTATAATACCGCCACATGCAGATTATTATGGGCAGCCCCCATAGTATCAACCATAGGACAAATCCTGGAACCCCATAGCATGCGGCAATATAGAGGAAAGAGTTGTGCGGATGATTTGAGCGTACTGCGTTGTCAGGTTTCATGAAATATTCAATAGGCCGGAATTCCGCGAAAACACTTTCGAATCTTGCTGTGCTCACTCCAAAATAAGGATACTTCATTATCATATCTACACAGCCTTCCCATAGCGGAAATCTTACGTCTCTTGTTACTGTTTTGTCCACCTTTTGAATAACAGCTCTATCTCCCGACTGTATTTTTAAAGCAACTGCCGACGCCACTGGCAGATTTTTGTAACTTAACTTGTTTATCCCATAGAGCGCACCGAGCAGCAACATTACAAAAACGAGCATTACAGTAAAAGCTTTTCTATTTCTCTTAAAAAGCTCAAGGAATATCATAAGCAATGACACTGCTATAAAGGCCATCCATGCGGCCTTACACTTACATATAGCCATAATATAAATTGAACATATTGTGGTTGAGCCAAATGTGATGTAGACCAGAAAACCAGATAGGTTTTTGCCGATTTTTTTTGAGAGGGTTTTATAAATATTACATGCGAAATAAACGGAAAAAACATTCAGAGGAATAAGAAAAACAGCGTGCCAGTTACGGTTCCCTGCTATTCCTACTATTTCGTTTGTCTGCAGAGCCGACACTAACAGGTCAAATATCAGAAATATAAAGAAATATGCAGGAAGCTGTTTTTTTAGTTGTTCGGAGTATAAATAGCCGAACAGCGGGATGGTAACCCACATAGCTGAAAATCCCAGCTCGCTTAGAGTGTAGGTGTTATATAGAAAATATTGAGCTACAGGAATAGCCAGGAACATGCAAGCAAACGTGAAAATGAGCCAATGATTCTTTATCAGTTGATCTTTTATTTCTTTTGCCCTGAAGAGTGCTATCGCAAAACATATGATTGAAATAGAAGACAGCGAAAAAAGCATCTGAACTGTTTTGTGGAACGTGAATGGGTAGAAAAAGAAAAGGGGGAAAACCATTGCCCCGGCAAAAAGTAAAAAACCGGCAACAATATTATCTGAATTATTCGCAAAAGACTTTACAATTTTCACAATGTTCCTTTGGTGTAGAGCAATTTTTAGCAGTGTTTTTAAAAAGAATATTAATAATAAATTTAAAATTTCTTATCTGTATGATTACTTCTGAATTCTCTTTCTTGCAAGTCTTGTTTTTCGTAAGCTTACGAAAATTTTAAATGCAGATAAAAAGTATTTTAAGTGTCAAAATATGCATAGAACTATTGAATTTAAGATATTCTTTCGGGATACTATGTATGTGTGGTAATTGCAAAGCTATTTATTGGCAGCGACGACGTGTTTTCCTTCAGATTCGACAAAGGTGGTGGATTTCTTCGTCCAAACCGTTTTTTTAGATTTGCAAAAAATCCTGCTTTCAAAATAATTGGGGATGATTTTTTTAGTAGAGATTATATGTCGGATAAAATAAAAGCAAAACCTAAAAAAAACATGACTGGTTCCAAATCACCAGGGGAAACATCTTTACCCGCTTTTCCTATAGTTGGTATTGGCGGGTCTGCCGGAGGGTTTGAAGCATTCAGGGAACTGCTAAAAAATCTGTCAGATAAAACAGGCATGGCATTTGTGTTTATACTGCATTTATCCCCTGATTACAAAAGTCAGTTGGCGGAACTTCTTTCTAGAGAAACAAAGATGCCGGTAACTGAAGCAAAAAGCGGGGTGTTGATAGAAGCCAACCATGCCTATGTAATCCCACCTAATACTGACCTTTCTATTGCCGGTGAAAAACTATTGATCAAAACCAGAAAAAAACCGGACATGCACCATAAAATGCCTATAGATTATTTTTTCACGTCCCTAGCGAAAGAACAAGGCAACAGAGCTATCGGAGTTATATTGTCGGGAACGGCAACAGACGGAACACTTGGGGCTGAAGTCATAAAAGCAGAAGGTGGTATTACTTTTGCTCAGGATCAACAATCTGCAAAATATAGCGATATGCCGCAGCATGCGATTAGCTCAGGATGTATAGATTTTGTGTTTTCTCCTAAAAAAATCGCAAGTGAATTAGAACAGTTAGCAAAACATCCTTATTTATCGGATATCGGGAATAGAAGATCTAAGACAGAGGAGCAGAAGGCAAAAAAAACTCTAAAAGGTATATCAATAAATCAGAGAATAACAAAAGCCGAGGGCTTTGAAAGTATTTTTAATATATTGAGTTCTGGTAACGATCTGGACTTTACTTATTATAAGGCTACGACTGTTAGCAGGCGTGTGCTGAGGCGTATGGCTTTGCTGAAATTAAAGAAAATTAATGACTATGTAAAATACCTGCGTGAAAATAGAGACGAGATAGAAAAGCTCTATGAAGACCTGTTGATAAATGTTACCGGCTTTTTTCGCGATCAAAAAGTTTTTGATGAGCTTAAAAAACAGGTTTTGCCGATAATATTAAAAAATAATACGAAAGATGAATGTGTAAGAATATGGGTTCCTGGATGTTCTGGCGGCGAGGAAGTTTATTCTATTGCTATATGCATTCTTGAAGTTCTGGGAAGCAAGGCAGGCGAAATTCCGGTTCAGATTTTTGCTACCGATGTAAGCGAGGCAAGCATTAGCAAAGCACGTCGTGGTATTTATAGTAAGAATATAGAAGATGCTGTTAGTCCCGAGCGCTTAAGACGGTTTTTCATAAGAGAAGGAAATTCTTACAAAGTCTCTAAACAGCTTAGGGCGATGTGTGCTTTTTCAAGGCAAAACGTTTTCAATGATCCGCCTTTCTCCAATATAGACCTTATAAGCTGTCGTAACCTGCTCATCTACCTGCAGCCAGTATTACAGAAGAAAGTATTTCATAACTTCCATTACGCTCTCAAGATAGATGGATTTTTGTTATTGGGAAACTCGGAAGCTGCAGGTGAATATTCAAATATTTTTAAAGTAGTTGATAGCAAACAGAAGATCTTTATAAAAAAATATCGGTCTGCGAAGTCAACGCCAGTCGCTTTGAGTCATAAATATTTTTTGCCAAAGATATCAGAGGGCACAATCACTTCAGACCTTAGAAAAATTAAAGAACCCGACGTTACAGCGATAGCGGACGCCATTGTGCTTAGTAAATATGCTCCTTGCGGAGTGGTGATAAACAGTAGCATGGAAGTCATTCAGTTTCGAGGATATACTGATCGTTACATATCACAGGAGTCAGGCAGGCCCAGCTGTGATATATTTAAATTGGCAAGAGAAGGATTGCGACTGCCTTTGCGCGCCGCAATATATAAGGCGGGGGAAATAAACGGCATAGTAACAAGAGAAACTGAATGCGTGAATTATGACGGTCAGAAAATAGATGTTAACATAACAGTTATTCCCGTGAAACCTGAATTTTTCAAGGAAGATTTTTTTCTAATTTTATTTGATGAGAAATTTAAGGTCGTTTCGTCTAAAAAATCGTCAAAAGCAGGCGGCGCAACACCATTATTAGAGGTAAAATCTGCTAAAAGCAAAGAATATATCAACAATCTGCAGAAAGAACTTATAGAATCAAAAGAATATCTTCAGATTGTTATGGAAGAAAATGAGAGCACCAAAGAAAAATTAGAAACAGCCAATGAAGAAATACTATCAAGCAATGAGGAATTGCAGAGTGCAAACGAGGAACTGCAGAGCGCAAACGAAGAATTGGAGACAGCTAAAGAGGAGTTGCAATCGTCAAATGAAGAACTGATTACTTCAAATGAAGAGCTGCAAAATAGCAATTCAGAAATTTCTCTCCTAAATAATGACTTAGTAAATCTTATTAACAGTGTAAATATACCCGTGGTAATGATGGGAACAGACCTTGTCATACGCAAGATAACTCCACAAACAAAAAAAGTGCTTAATTTAATTCCGTCTGATATTGGGCAGCCAATAAATAAAATAAAGCTCAGTATAGATATTCCCGATTTAGAGAAAAACCTTCTAGATGTAATGGATCACCTTCATCCAAAGACATTTGACATAGAAGGCATAGGCGAAAATTGCTATTCGGTATACATAAGGCCATACCGCACTACGGATAATAAAATTGACGGTGTTGTTATGATTCTTATTGACATTACCGAGAGGAGAAAACTGGAAGAAAGAATACAGCTTATTTCTGCAGAAAAGCTAAGATATTCAGAAGAGAAATTTAAGAAGATTTTTAATAGTACTGTTGATGGAATAATAATAGTCGACATACACAGTAGAAAATTTATTATGGCTAATGATGCGATTTGCCGGATGCTTGGCTACAGTAAAAAGGAATTAGAAAAATTAGGAGTTCTTGATATTCATCCCGAAAAAGACATCCCTTATGTTGTTGCTCAGTTTGAAAAACAAGCAAAAGAAGAATGTTCGTTGGCTAAAAATTTGCCGGTTAAAAGAAAAGACGGTTCTGTTTTTTATGCCGACATTAATTCGGTGCCTGCCGAAATTGCTAAAAAATCTTGTTTGATTGGAATTTTTCATGATACTACAGAACACAAGAGATTAGAGGATAATCTTGAAATAGCGTTAAAATGGCAAAAGGATGTTGTGTTACTACAGCAGTCGCTTTTTGCTACAAAAAATGATCTTAAAAATAGGCTCAAAATTATAACCGACGGAATTGTCCGCATATTTGGTGCGGATTTTTGTAGAATCTGGCTGATAAAACCAGGAGATAAGTGCAAATATGGCTGCATT
>JAJXWI010000010.1 GCA_021781705.1 bacterium
GGATAACAAGCTGTGGTTAAAGGTCGTTCATGAAAATGATATGGATCTTCTCAAAGAATGGCTAGAAATGGATAGTTATCCCAAAAAGATTCAGTACAGAATAAACAACTCTAAAAAAGGAACGAGATGGGTCTCTAATGAGATCTTTAAAGAGGGGAGAGATAAATTTTTCGGCATTGTTACTGACATAACTGAAGAAAAAGAACGGGAGCAGGAAAAAGAAGCAATACTGCGGATATTAGACGCAGCAACTGACGCCATAAAAATTGCCAGGATCGAAAACGACAAAAAAGAATACATTTATGTCAATAAAGCAAATAAAGCTCTTTATAGATTGCCAGTTTCAAAAATTAAAAACACTCCCGACCTTTGGAAAGAATATGTGCATCCGGAAGATAAGGAGAAGCTGACTCTAATAGACGAAGGCAGACAAGAAGGACATTTACGTCTTAGTTACAAGCTACTGTTACCCTGTGGAGATATTAAATATATTGAAGAAAATATATTTAGAGAGATTCTTGACGGGGTATTATACTCGGGGACAATAAAGAGAGATGTTACTGAAGAGAGAAAAATGAATGAAAAAGTGGTGGATATAAAGAAACTTCTAACTTCTACAATTAATTATTTGGGTACTAACCAATGGTGGAAAGATTTGAATGGTGTTTACTTAGGAACAAATAAAGCAAATCTTGAAATGATGAATATGTCTGCGGATGAAGTAATTGGCAAGACAGATTATGACCTTCCATGGAAAGATCAAGCGGCAGATTGCATTATTAAAAATGATCTTAAAGTCATAAAAACTGGAAGGACTATAAAATTTATAGAGGATGTTAGAATGAAGGACGGAGATGTGAAGCATTTGATAGTTACTAAATCACCTTTGAGAAATAATGATGGAGAAATAATAGGCACAATTGGTTCATCGGTAGATATTACAGACATAAGAAAAATAGAAACTATGTTGTCTGATATTATGTAAAAACTCTTTTTCTGTTCCGGCAAAGAGAAACCCTCCACTCTGTAAAATGGAGGGCTTTGTTCATCAAAACTGCTTGTATTTGAGCTTTGCAAGAGGCTGATTTGGGATATTGTACTTTGTAAGGTGCCGATCTTTCCTTGTATAAGATTCATCTCTTGCAAACTCTAAAAGGACATATTAATTGATTGTGGCTATTGGTTCCAATCCTCTTTGGATTTGTCGACCGGTGTTATCGGTGTTGTCGGCATCTGTTTTTCTGACACGCCGAGGTTCTTCAACCATTCGGGGCTTTCACTTTTTTTGTTAGGATCGACCCATGGGAATTGAGTACGTGCCTGCTTCGTGTATGCCAAATTTACTCCTAACGCATATGCAGGGTTGAACCATCCCGACTGACTGCGCGCATTGCTGTTTAAGAAGAATTCTATTACCTGTTTGCGATTATACTCTCCTGCCGCGCATCGGGCGCCATCGTTCCATCCTTCTGCAAAGTCCAATATTACTGCTATTTTACCTTCTTTTGTTTGCTGCTTCTTTAGCCATACTGTGAGCTTTTCTATGTCCTTGAATCCCTGTCCAAATGCATCTGAATATGAATCTGTCCATGCTATATCGCCGCGTTTTAGTATGTTTGGACGTTTGCTTTGGTCTGGATTGGCATCTAGTTCCTTCATTAGTTTCTTTACGTCTTTCATGACTAGATGATGATCTAAATTTGGGTCGCTAGCTAGGATTTTGACCATTATATTCTCATCTATTTCGACTATAGTCGCCTGCAGTTCGGTGGGGGGTTGATATAAAACCCAGGCTAATGCCAGTGTAAAAATGTTTAATACGATTTTTTTCATTTTATGCCTCCTTTTTGTTTTTCATATTTATTTGTGTCTCTACCTAAAACACGCCATTGGCGAATTATTCGGTGGCAATTTAAGCACTTTTTATTGGATAAAACAATATCAATTTCTGATTTCTCTCCCAAATAAACGATGGCGATGTCATTGCTTTTTGATCAGTAATAAATTTAGAGAACCAAAATTTTATCGCTTAGTTGTGAGTAGAACATTAATCTCTTGCTCTAATTCATTAATAATTTTAGTATTTTCTGCTGATGAATTAGGTCCTAAGGTCAATGCATGGCTATTGAGTACCGTCTCTAAAGCTTTCTTCATGTTATCCTGATCTACTGGTTTTCTAAATTTTAAATTAACCCTTTTTGTGATATCCTCCAAGGCTTCGGCTTCTGCTTGTAAGACAGCTTCAATGCCTTTTACGACGACGGCGAAACCAGGCAGTTTCATCTTCAATTCACTGATGGAATATCCCATTTTATTTATGTTGTCAAGAATTTCTTTTGAACTCTTGTTGCGATATTTTTTCAGCTCATCTCTGCTATCAGTAGTTATTTTTGAAATTGTATGCTGAAAAGATTTGTCATAGGCTTTGACTAAAGGTCGATGAAAGTCTTCGGCTTCGAGACGCACTAAACCATCTCTTAGCCATTGTTGATCATTGCTTCCATCGGGTATGCCTTTTTGTATTATTCCATCTTTTCCTACGACAATGGCTTTGTAATGTAGCTTGTCTAAAGTTTGTTTGTCATCTATACTCAAAATTTTGGGACTATGCTTACCTCTCAGAACTCTTATTATCTTGTTGAAATTGTCTATTGAATCCTTATCACTTGAAGCAATGCCTCCAACAAGGGTTGCTTGAAATTTTTCACTTGGAAGTGACTCCAAAAGTTCTTCTATAGACTTTTCGGTAGTGCCCTTATCGATATGCGCTAAACACGCGGTTTGGCTTTCAGGGTTATAGAGAACCAAGGCCATACACTCCCCGATGCTATCTGTGCCCAGCATGCTGACCTCACTATCTCCAGTTAAAACAGCAAATTCATTTTGTTCCACACGATATGCATCTTTAAATAAATCGCCTTGTTCTCTTGAGTAAAAATCAGCCAGAACATCTATTACTTCTTTAGGCATTTCTCCCATTTCATAAATTTCGAGCGCGGATTTAAAGACCTCATCATAATTATTCAGGCCTGCGTATATTTTTACAGCCTCCACGAATTGTTCTATGCCATCTTTTTTATATTTAGGAAATATTTTTGCCTTCTTTGCAAATGTACACCCTTTTACAAATGCCCCATAAGCTTTATCGGTATCGTTAACCTTTCCTTTGTCAAGTTCGTGGAGGGTTATCAAGCCTTCTGTATCTTGAGGACCTCCCAAAATGCTTACTGAAGACATTGCTAAAAATAGACAAATTGCCACAAATTTACCGGTATTCACACTTCCCCCCTTTTTTTATAAAAATTATTAATGCTTTGGCTCTTTCGATACCTCGATAGAAAAAGCTTGAAGCTTTGAAAGACACAAAATATGCGCCTTTCACGTTAGCTTCTCGTTGTTTTATACTTTTTCACTTTCTCATATTTTTAAAATTATATTTTTGTTTTTTAAAATTGTTTTTATGCGAAGTTTGTTCGCTTTTCTAAAAAATAAGCCAGTTGTGTGAAATTGTTTTGCGTTTAATGAAATCTGTTTTTTAAATAAAGTGCGAAGAGAAATAAAATGTTAAAAAACATGCTTTATCTTTTTTTAAATTTTTAAATTTGAAAAGTAAGGATATACGGTTCTAGTAAAAAAAGAATTTTATTAAAGAGGGTTAAATTGAGTTTGTTTGTATAGTAGGTGACCTACCGTAAATAGGTTTACTCCCTTAAAACTGAAATATAAGCGATTCCTTTTAACCTCTTTTTTTTAAGCTGGTATTGAAGAGTTAAAAACTTGATTAAGTAGTTGTAATGAAAAAAAGTATTTAAATTATTTGCATTAATGGTACAGTTCCAATCGCCATAAAATTTCGATAATTCTATCATTAAAATTTTCATTTCAGCATCTTTTATTTTGATGCCTTACATAAGGTAAAGGAGAAACAAAATGAAAAGAATAACCACAATGCTAATGATCGTGGTATTAAGCATTCTTGTGCAGAACCATCTTGTGTCGGCTAAAGTCTCAACAATAACGCAAGGCAAGTTAATATATATAAGTCACATAATAAATAATACAGGGTCAGTTAATGGTAATTGGCGAGGCCTCAAGATCGTATTGGGACCGGTTATCTATCGTACTACAGTATATGACGAAATATATACTTCGAATTGCAAAATATCCCTTGATACTACAAGCCACTACAGGCATAGTCCAGAAGCAATCCTTCTTTATGCAGGTATAAATACGAGGTTCCCGACAAGTATTGCTTGTTTCGCTAGTATGTCAGAAGATAATGAAAAATCCTTTAGTTGTAGTATCCTAAAAAAACTGTTCGAAGTGCGACCAGGTGAAGTAGAATACCTCGATGATGATCCACGTGTAAGCATAGAATTGATTCCTGATTCCGTTGCCCCGCCAAATAATCAAAGAGCACTAGAATTCCACCTGACATTCAACCCGCTACCATAGGTGGTATGGAGTTGATAAAATGTTTCTTTCCATGTTATTTAGGGAAGAATATGAATTTTAAGATATTTTGATTACAAGACCCAAGTTCGGAAGAATTGTAATTTTTGACATATTTACATTGCCTTTTTGGATCATATCAGAAGATAAAAGTATTTTAGCTTGACCGCTTATTTTCTTGCTGAGGTCAAGGTTTATCTTTTTTGAGCCGAAATTAAGTATAATCAATAATTTTTCGTCGTCTACAAAACGAATGAAGGCAAAGATATCTTTTTGTAAGGTCGGGACGTATTTGTATTCTCCCGAATTCAAGCAGCAGTTTTTTGAACGAAGCTTAGCTAGTGCCTTAAAAAGGGCAAGGATAGATTTTTTATTGGCCTCAAGGGATTTTACATTATTAGTTTTGAAATTTTTAGCTAGGGGTAGCCAGGTTTTTACTCCATTGTCAGAGAATCCGGCATTTGCCGTTTTATCCCACTGCATAGGTGTGCGTTCAGGGTCTCTACCTACAATGTCAGCTATTTCAGGTTGCTTCAGGGCAGGGGGATCCTGGATCATGTTTTTGGGGATTTTGACATTTTTCATTGCGATTTCATCGCCATAATAAACGGTTGGTGTTCCTCTGAGTGTCAACAGTAGCATTGCGGCTATTCGTGCCTGTTTTTCTGTACCTACTTTTGATGCAATTCGTTTATTGTCATGGTTTCCTAGTGCGTAGCTGGGCCAACATCCTTCGGGCAGTATTTTTTCATAGTCATTAACTTTCTTTTTTATGGATGATGCTTTCCATTTCAGTTCCAGAAGATGAAAGTTGAATGGCATGTGGCACTCATCGTTATTTCCATAATACTCCAGCAGTTCTTCATAGGGAAGATAGGTTTCGCCGATAAGTACTCTGTCACTGTATTTATCTACAACCTTTCTCATTGCTTTGACTATTTTATGTGTGCCTGGCTGGTTCACCGTATATTTCAGTACGTACTTTCCAATTGGAACCTTTCCATTCCACTTGGCGTTGATCGGATGATTTGGAAATTTTGGGTGTTTCCACATATTGCAGATGACATCCACCCTGAATCCATCTACGCCCTTGGCAAGCCAGAAATCCATTATTTTCAACATTTCTGTCAGCACCTTTGGATTCTGATAGTTCAGGTCAGGTTGTTCTTTAAGAAATTGGTGCAGATAATATTGCTCTGTTTTTTTGTCGAATTCCCAGGCCGCCCCCCCGAAGTAGCTTAGCCAGTTATTGGGTTCTTTGCCATTAGATTTAGGATCTTTCCAGATATAGTAATCTCTATAGGGATTATTACTTGATTTTCTGCTTTCCTTGAACCATTTATGTTCACTTGAGGTGTGATTAGGTATGAGGTCTATGATGAGTTTCATGTCGTGTTCATGAATTTTTTTCAAGAGCCTATCAAAGTCCTGCATTGTTCCGAAGATGGGATGAACATCTCTATAGTCCGAGACATCATAGCCGAAGTCATGCATGGGCGATGGATAAAACGGGGAAAGCCAGATTGTCTTGATTCCTATTTCCTTTAGGTAATCAAGACGCTTTATAATTCCTGGGATATCGCCTATCCCGTCATTGTTAGAATCTTGAAAAGACCTTGGATATATCTGGTATATGATTCCTGTTTGCCACCATTTAAAATTATTCATCTGGGACTCTCCGGGAGTGTTCTAATATGTAGATTTTTCTAAGCATTTTAATCTAAAAGAGAAGATTTTGTAGCGTTAAATCTAATCATATGATCATCAAAGTTGTATTTCGGATAAAAAATCTTTAAAAACTTGTATCATTTATAAATTATTTTTTTAAGAAATAAACATGGTTGCATTCATTTTTCTTGTCATGTACTTTAATAAAATACACTTTAAAAGCGAGGTGCGAGACTTTATGATTACCATAGACGGGAACAGTTTGACAATTAATGACGTAATAAAAGTTTGCAAGGGCTTTGAAAAAGTTAGCTTAGCCCCAAGTTCAGAGAAAGGGATTTGTGCATCGAGATTATTTGTAGAAGAAGCACTGAAAGAGAATAAGGTCATATACGGAATAACGACTGGATTCGGTGTATTGGCAAATACATATATTCCCCCGGAAAAGTCCGAGATTCTCCAGGAAAACATCATAAGAAGTCATGCTACCGGCGTAGGTGCTCCTTTTGAAGAAGACGTTGTGAGAGGGATTATTTTACTAAGGGCCAATGCTCTGGCAAAAGGGTATTCGGGAGTTAGGGTAGAAGTTATAACTGTACTGCTTGAACTTTTAAATAAAAAAATTTACCCATACATTCCGTCTCAGGGTTCTGTTGGTGCGAGTGGCGATCTAGCACCGCTTGCACATCTGGCGCTGGTCTTGACCGGAGAAGGGGAGTGTTTAGTTGACGGTAAACGTGTTGACTCTTCCGGTGTTCTGAAGAAAAACAAGATAAAAGTAATAAAGATAAAAGCAAAAGAGGGGCTTGCTTTAATAAACGGGACTCAGGTCATGGGAGCTCTTGGCTGTCTGGCTGTTCATGATTCCAAGAATCTTATAAAAAATGCTCAGATAGCTGGGGCGATGAGTCTGGAGGCTCTGAACGGAACGGATAAGGCGTTTGACAAGAAAATCCATATGGTCAGGCCTCACCCTGGACAGATGCGTTGTGCCGAAAATATGCGAAATCTTTTTAAGGGCAGCGAGATAATAAAATCTCATAAAGATTCTTCTAAAGTGCAGGATGCATATACTCTGCGTTGTATTCCTCAAGTTTTTGGTGCTGTAATAGATACCATTGATTATGTGGAAAAGGTTATACAAATTGAGATTAATTCAGCAACAGATAATCCTCTCATATTTGCAGAAGAAAACGAAGCTATTTCAGGCGGTAATTTTCATGGAGAACCATTAGCATTCGTTATGGACTTTTTAGGAATAGCTCTCTCGGAAATAGCCAATATATCCGAAAGAACAATAGACAGGCTTGTAGATCCTTACAAATCCGGGCTCGTTCCATTTCTTGTGAAAGATACAGGATTGAATTCAGGTTTTATGATAGCTCAATATACGGCGGCAGCCCTTGTCTCGGAAAATAAGGTTCTTGCCCATCCATCAAGTGTAGATTCCATTCCGACTTCTGCGGGGCAGGAAGATCATGTCAGTATGGGAACTATCGCTGCCAGGCACGCAAGAGACATTTCAAGAAACGTGGAAAATGTTATTGCAATTCAAATGCTCGTCGCTGCCCAGGGAATAAACTTCTGGTCAGAATCGCCAGGTGTCGGAACAAAAGCAGCCCACCATCTTATTCGCAAATATATCCCATTTATGGAGAAGGATAAGGCTATCTATAAAGATATCGAAATAGCTAGAGAACTTATAAATTCAGGCGAGATAGTTAAGGCTGTTGAAAAAGTTGTAAAAATTAAATAAATAATTTTGAATTCAAAATTAGATAAAGGTTTTATTTTATGCAAACAAGACCTATGTACATGGAAGAAAAGCCGTCCTCGCCAATAAGGGCAAAGCGCGGTACTCAGTTGAGGGCAAAAACCTGGGAAGCTGAAGCTGCGCTCAGAATGCTTGAAAATAATCTTGATCCTGAAAATGCGCTGATTCCAGAACAGCTTATAGTTTATGGCGGAGCAGGGAGAGCTGCTAGAAACTGGAGAGAATTTAATAAAATAGTAAAAGCACTAATAAACCTGGAACCTGATGAAACTTTGCTTGTACAGTCAGGGAAACCTGTCGGGATAATTAGGACTTACAATAACAGCCCTAAGGTTTTGATAGCAAACAGCAATATTGTTCCTGCATGGTCTACTCAGGAAAATTTTGATAAATACGACCTGATGGGACTTACCATGTACGGACAGATGACTGCCGGCAGCTGGATTTATATCGGTACTCAGGGGATACTTCAGGGAACTTTTCAAACGCTCGCAGCAATCGCAGACAAGTATTTTGGCGGGACTCTTGCCGGCAAATGGATGGTAACTGGCGGACTTGGCGGGATGAGCGGGGCGCAGCCGCTGTCTGTGACTATGAATGAAGGCGTTGTAATAAATATTGAAGTTGATCCTGAGAGAGTAAAAAGGAAAGTCAGTGAACTCTATTGCGACAAGATGACTTATTCTCTTGACGAGGCAATTTTGTGGATGAGAGATGCTGTATCTAATAAAAGACCGTTATCTATCGGACTAGTCGGCAATTGCGCTGAAGTTTTGCCTGAGCTTGTGAGACGAAATATTATTCCTGATATCGTAACCGATCAGACTTCTGCGCACGACCTGATGGATTATGTTCCCGTTGGTGATTTTAAAGAAGTTATGGATTTGCGTAAAACAAACCCCCTGGAATACAAAAACAGGTCGCTTGAATCAATAAAGAAGCACTGTCAGGCAATCATTGATATGCAGACAAAAGGAGCGATAGCATTTGATTATGGTAACAATTTGCGAGGCCAGGCTGAAAAGGGTGGGCTAAAAGTAAGGAATGAAAAAGGTGAATTTATTTATCCCGGATTTGTGCCGGAATATATAAGGCCGCTTTTCTGTGAAGGGCGCGGACCTTATCGTTGGGCTGCCCTGTCCGGGGATGTCTCGGATATAGATAAACTGGATGAGCTTGTGCTTGAAATGTTCCCTGAAGATAAAATTTTGTGCCGCTGGATAACGCTAGCTAGAAAAATTGTTCCGCAATGGGGACTGCCAAATAGAGTTTGCTGGCTTGGACTGGGCGACAGAGCAAGGTTTGCGCTGAAAATGAATGAAATGGTAAAAAATGGAGCACTGAAGGCTCCCATAGTGATAGGGCGCGATCACCTTGATTGCGGTTCGGTAGCTTCGCCTAACAGAGAGACTGAGGCCATGAAAGATGGCAGCGACGCCATAGCAGACTGGCCATTACTCAATGCTTTGTCAAATGCGGTTTGCGGAGCTGACTGGGTATCTATTCATAATGGTGGCGGTGTCGGGATCGGTAATTCTACTCACGCCGGACAAGTGATAGTCGCTACAGGGACTGACGCAAAAGCAGAGGCAATAAAGAGGGTATTGACAGTTGATCCCTCTTTCGGAATATTCCGCCACGCTGATGCCGGATATGAACAAGCAATAGATTTTGCGAAAAAGAAAAATGTCAAAATTCCGGGAATTACCGTATAGGCAGGATAAAATGAACGCTTCAATAACGAATAGTTTGCTGATTCTTCCTGTACCTGATTTGGAAATAACATCGGCCTTTTACGAGTCATATCTTAATTTTAAAGCTGTTAAATATTTAAATGTGAAAGAACTCCATATTTGCCTCTATAGGGACGCCATAGAAATTGTTCTCATTAAATCAAACCTTCCCCAAGTAGAGCCAAACAGAATTTTGCATAAAACTGGATCTGGATGCGACGGATATTTTACATCAGAGGATGTTGAATTGCTTTATAATGAGTTTCAAGATAATGGGTTAAAAATTATGAAGCATTTGGACATGACAGACTATGGGAATAGAGAGTTTGTGATAGAAGACATTAATAAACGATGGATCGGTTTTGGAATGAAGCAGAAAAGCTATTGATTTTATTTGAATTCTGGGGTAGTTGACCAATAATTTGCGTTCATGAATATATATTTTCTTTTTAAAGGTATCGTTCTTGGGTTTGCGATAGCGGCTCCTATCGGGCCTGTTGGGATATTGTGTATAACCCGTTCATTATCGAACGGACGAATATCCGGATTACTCACTGGACTTGGCGCTGCATCAGCTGATGCAATTTATGGAGCAGTAGCCTCATTCGGACTGACAGCAATAATGACCTTGCTTATGAAATGGCAGCTGTGCATAGAAGCAATATGCGGAATATTTTTACTTTTGGTAGGCATAAAAATATTCTTTTCCAAACCTAAGGACAATTTTTTCTCGGAAAGAAGTGGAGATTCAATTGTATTTATACCTCCACATTTTTTCTTACGATTGCAAACTCAATGACGATACTTGCGTTTGTGGGAGTTTTTGCCGCCCTCGTGGGCGGAGAAGGAGGATATGATTTAGGTAGTGCTATGCTGTTGGGGATAGGCGTGTTTTTAGGATCAACCTTATGGTGGCTTGTGCTGACCAACCTGGTTGGGTGGCTTCATAAAAAATTGAACACTCAAGTATTAATCTGGATTAATAGAGGATCAGGCATAATAATTATAATCTGCGTAATTTTCATATCTTTGAATATCATCAGATTGCTTTAGTAAAAGCGTATCGTTTGTGTTCCTTACCAGATGCCTAAGCCAATTTTTAATGGGTTATGAAGCCTGTTCTTCCAATGTCAACAAATTTTTCCAAATCGGATTAAGAGCTCAGAAATGCTTTTTTCCACGGTAGAAATTCCATTGATTAGCAGTTTTTGGGCAAAGCCGACTTTTTATGCGTTTTCAGATTAAAGGTACATTGCTATTTATAATCTTTTCCTAATAGTGTAAAGGATCAACGATTCTGGCATGCCTATCCATATTTTCAATTTTCACTGCACATTTTTGAGCTTCTTCAAGGTTGCCTTGAATTTCGTAAAGGCCTTTTAGTGCCTTAAGTTCTATGTAATGATACACCGCATATTTTCCTCGTGACATATCTAGAGCCTGCTGGAAATAATTTTCTGCTGTTGAACTGTTGATTCCTCTTACTCGTACAACCTCCTTTAATCCTTGAATTCTCCTCCTATCGAAATCGTCACTACTGATTTCATATGATGCCATTAGAATATCTTTGTAAAAACATCCTAAATGTTCAAACGCCCGAGCTTTCATGAAACTATCTCCTACAACTTGTGCTAGATTTAGAAAATTCAGGAGCTGTTCTTCTGTTTTTAAAATTTTATCAAAGGAGTAGGAGAAGTAACAAAATGATTCACGCTTTGCTAAAACCTTGTATAAACATACTAAATCTTCAAGCACCTGAGCTTCCATGCGACAATCTCCTAAACGTTTTGCTAGCGCTAAACACTCCTTTAAACAGACTTCACCATTTGAATAAGAACGGTGTGTTGCATAGTAATGCGCTATAATGTATAAAGCCCTAGCTCTTTCAGAAAGATCTTTTATACTACTCTTTGCTTTACTTTTTGCATGCCACCAAAAAGTATATGTATAGGACAAGGAATCATTACCATTGGAGCCGCAATCATACAAACTTCCTAAGTATAAAAAAGCTTCTACCTCTTGTTGAGGATTTTCATCTGTTACTATTTTTTCCAGAAGAACAATCATTCCTGTATCAGACGTGATTGGTATATTATTATGGAAGACGAACACATTATCTGAACGTGTATTATAAAACCCTCTTTTTACTTTCAGTTCCTCAGCTTTATTTATATTCTCTTTCTCTTTTATTTTCAGTGCCTCAGCAAAAATTTGAGTCGCAGCTTCCCATGTTTGTATCCCTGACAACTCTATAGAAATATTTGTACTCTGATCTGGTATTCTCTCGGTTTTTACAATTTTACTTTGAATATCATAGTAAACTCGAAAGTCATCCCCGTATAACTGATAACAATTCAGAGTCAGCAATAACACGCATCCTGTTAATACCATTTTAAATCCGGACATTTCGATAAATTGCATTTTCATACCTTTTTTGTTTTTCTTTGCTTTCTTTTTTAATTATTCATTAATTGTATTGATAAGGCGTAAATTGCCCAATATTTACGACTTTTCAACTTTATTGTTATTATTGAACTATGTATTATTGCGAATGTTATTCTCTTTTTTGTTTCACAATAAGCAATTTGTGAAATAAATTCACGCAGAATAATAAGGATGGAACATCATCTAAAAACTAAAAGAATCCTCTGTGCTCGGTTTGTCCTTATTTTTTTAATTTTAAAAGCTTTTTATGTATCTGTTAATGTTGCTAAGTGGACACGTGAGTACCCTGAGTTTGATAAAGTAATGATGGAATTGCTGAAAAATAAGCCGTCTGGTATCATAACTCAAGCAAAAACATGCAGTTAATCAATATAAGATTAAATTGTTTTATTTAAAATAAGTTTGAAGTCAAAATCAAGAGAGATACAGTTTATTGGCATGAAACAAAGATGGGAATTATTCTGAATATTAATGAAGCGATTGATAAGATATAAGGGGATTAAAAAATATGATTTTTAATTTTCTTGCCAAAGACATTTCCATTGTTTAGAAGGCTATTGCGCACAGAGAATAAAAATATCCTATTTAAGTTAAAAATTATATTGATTAAGGTATTTTTGCATAAACCATAATTTTATGAGGTTTAAATTATGAAGAGAATAGTTGAATGTGTTCCGAATATTTCGGAAGGGAGAAACAAACAAGTTATTAATGCAGTTGCAGATGCAATAAAGAATACTTCGGACAGGATTCAGCTGCTTGACATTGATCCTGGATATGACACAAATCGTACAGTAATTACTTTTGTTGGGGATCCTGAAGCTGTCGAAGAAGCCGCCTTTCAGTGCATAAAAAAGAGTTATGAGTTTATTGACATGAGTGTTCATAAGGGTGCTCATCCTCGTCAGGGGTGCACTGATGTTTGCCCGTTCATTCCGATTTCCGGAGTCACGATGGAAGAGTGCGTAGAGATGGCGAAAAGAGTCGGGGATAGGGTGGGGGCTGAGCTTGGTCTGCCTGTATATCTTTATGGTTATTCGGCTTCAGACAAGGAACGCGAAGACCTTGCCTTTGTCAGAAAAGGCGAATATGAAAGCCTGAAAGAAAAACTTCACTCGCTGAGACCCGATTATGGCCCGTGTGAATTTAACAACAGTGTCAAAAAAGGCGGAGCAATAAATATCAGCGCGAGAGACTTTCTTATTGCGTACAATATTAATCTTAACACAAGAGACCGCAGTCTGGCAAACGAAATTGCGCTTAATATCAGGGAAGCAGGAAGAGCAAAAAAAGATGAGAAGGGCGAAATAATTCGTGATGAAAAGGGCGAGTCAGTAAAAGTTCCCGGCTTGCTCAAAGCTGTAAAAGGAATCGGCTGGTACATAGATGAATATGGAGTGGCTCAAATTTCAATTAATCTCTTAAACTATAAAGTTACGCCGCTTCATGTTTTATTTGAAACGTGCGTGGATCAGGCTGAAAAGCTTGGAATAAGGGTCACTGGAAGCGAGCTTGTGGGGTTGATTCCGAAAGAAGCTATTCTTGATGCTGGAAGATATTTTCTTAATAAAGCTAAGCGTTCTACCGGGGTACCGGAAAGAGAGCTGATTCATATTGCGGTAAAATCTCTCGGGCTTGCCGAAATCTCGCCATTTAAAATTGATGAAAAAATAATTGAATACAAAATGGCTAAGACGGGAAAACTCTGTTCAATGAGGCTTGATGATTTCATTGATGAAGTCGGCAAAGATTCTCCGGCTCCAGGCGGCGGCAGCGTGTCAGCTTTGGCAGGAGCTCTAGGCGCAGGATTGGGTTCAATGGTAGCTGCTCTGACTCCGGCTAAAAAAGGTTATGAAAAAACACTTCAGCCTTTGTCGATAAGGGGCGATAAACTCATTGAATGCCTTGAAAAACTTAAGCATGGAATTGATCTTGATACTGAGGCTTTCAACGATGTAATCGCAGCCATGCGTATGCCAAAAAGCAGCGATGAAGAAAAGGCCGCGAGAGATAAGGCTATTCAGGAGGGATACAAAAAAGCTACAATTGTTCCGCTGGAAACGGCAGCTTTATGCGTCCAGACTATTGAACAGCTTCTTGAAGTTGCAGAGATAGGAAATCCTAATTCAGCAAGTGATGTGGGCGTCGGTGCATTAATGGCCTATGCCGGTTTTGAGGGCGCCGCGCTTAACGTGAACATAAATCTACCCAGTATTAAGGATGAAGGCTTTAGAAGAGAAGTTGGTGGAAAAATAATCAGCATGAGAGTCAAGGCTATTGAATATAGAGACAAAGTTCTTGACGCAGTTAACAGCAAAATTGCAAAATAGGAGTTAGGTTTTAGGTTTTAGGTTTTAGGTTTTAGGTTTTAGGTTTTAGGTTTTAGGTTTTAGGTTTTAGGTTTTAGGTTTTAGGTTTTAGGTTTTAGGTTTTAGGTTTTAAGCGGCATGCCGCCTTAAAAGGAAAAGCTGAGACAAGTCTCCGCACTCCAAATATGAGGGAAAAATATGGCTAAAAAAATAGATCTTCTTATCTGTAACAGCTCTAATTTGGTTACTTTATCTTGTAATGGAAAGCCTAAGGCAGGAAAGGAATTACAGGACTTATCGATAATAAAAAATGGGGCTGTTGCTGTGCAAAACGGGCTTATCCTTGAAACAGGCACTACCAGAGATTTGCTGAAAAAATATAAGAATGCCAAAAACATCGTTGATGCGGAGAACTGCCTGGTTATGCCGGGGTTTGTCGATTGCCATACACATACGGTATTTGCCGGCACTAGAGAATATGAACTTGGAATGAAAATATCAGGGGCAACTTATCTTGATATTTTAAAGGCCGGAGGCGGTATCTATTCAACAGTCAATGCATCAAAAGAATCAACAAAGAGTGAGTTGACAAAACTTGCGGCGGAAAGGCTCGACAGCATGCTGCAGCATGGTACTACTACAGTTGAAATAAAATCCGGGTATGGTCTTGATTATGACACCGAAAAAAAAATACTGAAAGTCATTCGTTTGCTTAAGAAAACACATCCTGTAGAGATTGTTTCAACCTATCTTGGAGCGCATACTATTCCAAAGGAGACTAGCAGGGAAGATTATGTTGAAATGATGTTGAACAAGGCATTGCCTGATTTTAAACATTTGGCAGAGTATTGCGACATATTTACCGAGGAAGGAGCGTTTAATATTGAAGAGACCGAAAGGATTCTTAAAAGAGCGAAAGCCTTAGGATACAAACTAAAAATACATGCTGGGCAGTTCAACGATCTTGGCGCTGCAGGATTAGCCTCTAGACTTGGCGCCGTTTCCGCAGATCATCTTGAGTTTGTGTCACTCGAAGAGCTCAATATAATGAAAAAACATGGTACGGCTGCTGTGCTGATGCCCGGTGTCCCGTTTTTCCTGATGAACGGAAAATATCCTGATGCCAGACAGATGATAACGAATGGAAATATAGTAGCTCTATCTACTGATTTTAATCCAGGGTCCTGTCCGACTTACTCAATGCAGATGGTAATAGCTCTAGCGTGCTATCAGATGAAAATGTCTCCAGAAGAAGCCATAACAGCTTCGATAGCAAATGCGGCTTATGCCGTGGATAGATTAGCCACTATCGGTTCTCTGGAAGATGGCAAAAAGGCTGATATCCTAGTCATGAAAATATCAGAGCCTTCTCACATACCTTATTATTTCGGCGCAAACCTGGTAAGTAAAACGTTTAAGTCAGGAAAACTTGCTGCCAAGTTTTAAAGGCATCAGACAACTAATATAACAATAAGATGTAAGAAAGGGATTTAAACATGATTAAAAAAGCTATGTTACTAATAATTCTAATAATTCATACCATATACCCATTAGCAGTCAAAGGAGCAAGGATAAAATTATCACCGCAAACGGACAGAATAGTAGTACAAGGAGTGATATGCCGAGATGGTCAATCCAACTTTATAATGTCAAAGCCTTTGCAAGAAACATTTGATGAAAGGAGGAGGCAAAGGGGACCCTCCAAGATAAACGAGAGCAAGGCGATAATAAGCATAGAGAGAACCGTAGAGAATATACGAGAAGGGGATAGAGACTTCGAAAAAATACCTGGGGGCTGTAGCTACATGCCGTTGAATTGGAAAGATGGAACAGCAAGAGTAGACTTTGCTGTAAGTATTGCAGAAGAGACCGCAAAATTGCCCCCGTTACCTAAATATGATCCTACGGTACCTCATGATCCCTTTTATCAGGGGCGTGGACCGATTAGTCGGAGAGTCCTATACGGAGTGAATGTACGTGCCCTCCTTACTAATGAAGTAATAGGTTGGGTGTTCTCTGGTTTTATATTCGAATTACAAAGAGGGGACATGGGCGCATGGACACTAGTCTATGAAAAAGGAGAATTTGAGGCATTTTGGCCAGAAGATGGCAATAAGAATACGATAACATTGAAGAAACTAGACCACCCATATAAACATGCAGGAATACAAGAACAAGGTAAAAAAGCATTAAATGGATTTCATGATATGATATTGAACACAGATCACTAATTTTATTTCAATGGGTTTGAGAACTCTTTCAGATTGAGGCGCCATGTAAATATGAGAGGTATCATTCAGCGTATAAGGAAGGATTCTGTTTTTCGTATAGTTTTCTTGCTCAATAAACCGTCCTGCTTACTGAACGAACCAGTCTAAACATTCCATTTGAAAGACACAATTACTTTTCAATTAATTTTTGTTTTTATCCCATGTCAGTTATTGGACACAATTGTAGCTGTTTCGGTGTTTCCTTCCAGAACTCTGATAAGATTTTTATGGTCGGAAAAATTAAATACCACTATAGGCAGGTTATTGTCTCTGCATAGCGAAAATGCCGTAGAATCCATGACTTTCAAATTTTTATAAAGCGCTTCATCAAAGGAAAGTTTTTCATATCGTGTAGCTGAAGGGTTTTTTACCGGATCGTCAGAGTAAACGCCATTTACTTTAGTGGCTTTAAAAAATGCTTCCGCTCCAACCTCCAATGCTCTGAGAGCGGCCGCTGTATCGGTAGTAAAGAAAGGATGTCCTGTTCCCCCGGCAAAGATTACTACGCGCCCTTCTTCTATGTACTTTATTGCTTTTGAGTGATCAAAAGGTTCTGCTATAGGGTGCATATTAATGGATGTTTGAACTTCACAATTAATTCCGCGCTTCTCGAAAGCGTCCTTCATTGCAAGAGCGTTCATTACGGTGCCGAGCATTCCCATATAGTCAGCGCGAACAGGATCCATTCCTAGTTTTTTCCCTATAGCGCCGCGCCATAAATTTCCTGCGCCTAAAACTATGGCCAGTTCCACTCCCCCGTCCAGAACTTGAGCCATGTCATCAACAAGGCTTTCTATCGCATCAGTGTCAAATCCCTGATCATTATTACCTTTTAATGCTTCTCCAGTAATTTTTAAAAGGATTCTTTTGTATACGAAATCAGACGGCATATAAATCTCCTTCAGACTGATTAGATATTCCACGAAAATGTATTTCGAGAAAATCGTTTTAGGTTTTGAGTTTTAGGTAAAATTACCTCAACTTAACACTTAAAACTGGAGCCAACGCAAAAAGTTATCTTTTTGAGAAGGCTCCAATTTATTAAGCTACTTTACGCTGGCCAGCAGCACTATTCCGAAAGCTAGGATAAAAATAGAAATTGTTTCTATAATACCGATAATCATCAGGTTGTTGACAAAGCCCTTACCGGTTTCACCAAATGAATCGCAAGCTGAAGCTCCGGCTATTCCCTGCCACCAAGATGAAAGCCCCATAGCAACACCGGCAGTGATTCCAACCACTAAATACAAAGACCAGTAAATAGGATGGGCAATTGCCTGACCATTTAGAAGAACCATCAAAATCATAGCGTAAATAGGTTGTGACAGAGGAGCGCCTCCGAATATAACAAGCTGAAACGGGGCCATTTTGTTCTGCTGCAAACATTTTTTCCATGCGCCTATTGCAGAACACCCTGCAGTTCCTGTTCCCAGACTTGAGCCAAGAGCTGTTATTGTTAAAGCAGAGAAAGCTCCGATTTGCCCTAATGCTTTCATTGTTTCAATTTCCATAATTCTTTTCCTTTCGTTTTATAGTTTTACTTTTTTATGTTTTCTTTAAATTATAAATTCTCTTTTTAAACGGTTTATACTGAATTCCTGCCCATTTCAACTCCATGTGATTTGAAAACTCCAATGCGTTAAGCCTTATTCCATGTATAAGAACAGCCATCAGACCCAGAACTATATTGAGCGAATGCCCTGCGATGAGTATAATAAAAGCAAAAACTGCCAGCCAATGAGATATTTCCACTACCTGTTCTCCCATCATATTAAAGTTTTCTGCTATGTATACGGCAGCTATTCCTACTGCGAAGAGACGTATGTAAGAAAGGACATCTACAAAACTTTGTATCAGGGATAAGGGCGTTTCAAATATTGCTTCCGGCTTGTTCCAGTGAACATAGAATAAAAGTATAAATCCTACTCCAACACCGTAAAGCCAGAAAACAAAAGCAGGAAATGCCATATCAGGGAATAGTATCAGTTTTACTGCGGTAAAGAAATTCCCCCATATTACCAGAGCCCAACCTAGCTGCCCTAGAGCCCGAATAGAGTAGCGCATTATTATTAAAAATTTCCATATTCTGGCTAATGATAGATGTATAGCGGCTACAAGGAAGCATATCAATTGCAAATTGCGGTTTTTTGTTTCAGGATTAGAAAGAAAGTCTAATCCATGCATTTGTTTTGGTAAAGCTTTTTCTGCGACCCCAAAATAAGTGCCCGTCATGGATCCCCATATTATTGTGAGTATGCTGAAAAAGATAAAAAGATTTAACGTCAGCTGGGCATTTTTATTTCTCTTAAGGAAGAACTTTAATACTATCCCTACAAGAAGGAATATTACTCCGTATCCGGCATCCCCTATTATCAAGGCAAAAAAGATACCGAGGAATATCAAGAAACACCAACTGATATCCCATTCCTTGTATCCTGGAGATATCCCGAGGAAATCAAAAATTGGCTTGGACATCCTGAATGCTTTTGGAATATTAAGGCAGGTCGGAACAATATCTTCTTCTTTTGGTTTTTCTAATAGTACGCCCCATCCGTCCTTTTTAGCTGTTGAAAGGAACAGGTGTTCTTTTTTCTTAGGAATATACCCTTTTATATACACAAGGTTTTTTTCTTTTTCTAGAGTTTCTTTGCTTACGCAAAACTCAAGAGCTTCTTCAAGTTTTGTTTTGTATTCCTTAATTATTTCGAGATTAGCAGACAAGTCATCTATGAGCTTCCTGTTTTCCTGTATCATGTCATTTATGGTTTCTATTTCCCACTCCAGATCATTAAGAGAAGTTTTTGCCGTTGGTAATGAGTCTAAAGGAAGTTCGTCTTTCTTATGTTTTTCTTTGGAGATCAGAACAAAATAATAACGCCCTTTATTTTTAGATATTATTTCAATTACACCTTTTGACCTAAATTTCTCGATTTCTTTTTTTCCTGATGAGCAGAGGTATACATAAACACCGCATGCCTCAAGTTTTTCTATTGAATCAAAAGAAAAATTTCCCCAGGGCAATAGCTTTTCTAAACTCTTCTCTTTTATTTCAATTTCCTTCTGCAGAGAATTATTTTCATCAATAGTTCTGATGAGAAAATCTGTGAGTATTTTCGGGTTTGCTTTGCTATAAGTTTTTGCCTCTTCAGAAGTTTTTGTCTCTGAAAGTATGAATATGGATTGGTTAACCTTTTCCAGTCCTTCCTTAACAGCTGTAACTTCCGTAGAGCAGGGGTTCTGCACTTGATCTATATGCATAACACCCAATTTTCTGAGCCCCTTAAGCGTAGCAATCTGGTCTTCTTTTCTACAGATAACAGTTGCCTTTACCATTCTTTCTATCATAAGGCTGCCTCTGCTAATTTGCTTTTTGCAATTTTTGACCTGCCAACAGCCGAGGTCGACTGATCTCCAAGATATATCTGAATTTTTCTTATATTTTCTTTAGCCTCAGGTATCTTAACCTTTTCAAAGAGATTTACGCGCTGAGTTGTAACTTTTAGCTCATCATTTATTCTTTTGTACTGCTCAACGAGTATATCTCTTTCAGCTCTGATTTCAATTAGGGCGCAAATGGCTTTTGTCGCATCATCTATCCATGGTGATTCATAAAATAAGTCATACTCATCTATTTTGAAGCGGGTCGCTGTATAAACAGGTATTGGCACACCTGCTATATTGTTCAGAGAAGTATCAGTACCTAAGATATGGATAAGTTTTGCTATTTTTTGTACCTCCTCCAATACTCCAAACATTGAAATCCATGAGGTAATATTGTTTTTGAATTCCGATTCTTTTCTCTTATTATTCTCAATCCTTTCCTGACTTTTTTGTGTTTCAAGCTGAAGCTGCAGCTTTTTCAGTTGAAGGGTAGGGAGGAAGCGTGAGAATTGCTTAAGTGCATCCCTTTGTGTCTTTAGTTCACCTTTTGTTAATTTGATTTTAGGCATTTTATCTGCTCCGGGAGATCAGAGTTTAATTAAGTTTTCGGCCAGAATTCATTTAATAAATCGGTTTTCATGCCAGTTTCAGCCTTTTCAAAGCATTCCGCAAGTGTTTTCCATCCTAAATCCAGGGCTTCTTCCAAGGGGATATTTACTGAAAGATCCATCATTCTGCTTTCAAAAAATGCGCCATATTTCAGAAGTTTATTATCCCAATTGCTCATTTTGAATCCCATTGACTGCTTTTCGCAGGTTTCCTTGTAACTGGAGTAGAGCCTTATCATTGTATCCATTATTGCCCTATGATCCTTACGAGTATCGCCATTGACCTGTTGTTTAAGTCGACTGAGAGATCCAAACGGTTCTATCCTTCCGTTTTTCAGGTAGTACTGCCCCTCGGTTATGTATCCTGTATTATCAGGAACAGGATGAGTAACATCATCGCCCGGCATAGTTGTGACCGCAAGAATTGTAATTGACCCTGCGCCTTCGAGATCCACGGCTTTTTCATATCTTGAGGCAAGCTGGCTATAAAGATCTCCGGGATAGCCGCGATTAGATGGAATTTGTTCCATCGTAATGGCTATCTCCTTTAATGCGTCGGAAAAGTTTGTCATGTCCGTAAGAAGAACCAGGACATTTTTCCCTTCAATTGCGTACGCTTCAGCTACTGCCAGAGACATATCCGGAACAAGCAGACATTCTACTACCGGGTCTGAGGCAGTATGCACGAACATTACTGTTCTGGTCAGAGCCCCGTGTTCGTCTAGAGTATTTTTAAAATAGAGATAATCGTCATACTTGAGCCCCATTCCGCCAAGAATGATCACATCCACTTCGGCCTGCATGGCGATCCTGGCCATTAACGGATTATAAGGCTCTCCGGCAACAGAGAAAATAGGTATTTTTTGTGAAACGACAAGAGAGTTAAAAAGGTCTATCATAGGTATGCCTGTTCTAACCATTCGTTTTGGAATAATCCTTTTTGCCGGATTGACAGAAGGGCCTCCTATTTCTTTCATTTTTTCCATAATCGCAGGACGCTTGTCTCTAGGCTCGCCTGCGCCGTTGAACACTCTGCCCATCAGATTTTCGGATGATGAAACCTGCATCTGTTTTCCAAGAAATCTGACTTCATCATTAGTTGATACTCCGCGGCTTCCAGCAAAAATTTGAAGATAAACTTTGTTATGATTCAATCTTATTACTTGAGCTAAAGAGACTCCTCTCTTTGTCGTAATTTCCGCGAGATCGTTATAAGCTACACCTTCAGCTTCAACGGTAATTACATTTCCAGAAACCTGTAATATTTTATGATAAACTTTACGCATGGGCAAACTCCTTTAGTTTGCTGTTAATCGAATTTTCATGATACTGAAATTTATCACATTTGAACTTCATATAGTTCCAGTCGATAAATATCTGTCTCAATTCAACAAAAAACTTTCTAGCCTCTTCTTTATCTTTAAAGTTAAACCTCGCATCAAGTATGTTTATTACCCTGGTAAACACATGTTTTTGTCTTTCTTCATCGCTAGCTCCATCTATTGCATCAAAAGTATTCTGCTGCAAATAGACTGAGTCAAGAAACTCGCTTTTTAAGTAGATGGTATAATCGTCAATGCTTGTACCTTCCTCTCCAACTACGCTCATCATTTGATTGACTTCGTTGCCTTTTCTCAGGGTTTGCCTTGCTTTCTCAATCATTTTCTCATCAACTATGCTTTTATAATGGCTCCAGCTTTCAAGCGGATGAATAGACGGAAACCGCCTGGCTTCAGCTCGTTGTCTTGAAAGCCCGAGAAAGGCGCCAATCACTTTTAATGTTGCCTGAGTTACCGGTTCTTCAAAGTTCCCCCCTGCGGGGCTTACTGCTCCGCCGATGGTAACAGATCCCAACGAACCATTATTAAGTTTTACGAGACCAGCTCTTTCATAGAAGCTGGCTACCAGAGACTCAAGATATGCTGGGAATCCTTCTTCTCCGGGTATTTCTTCCAGCCTTCCGGACATTTCTCGCATTGCTTGCGCCCATCTTGATGTGGAGTCAGCCAAAAGAAGAGTATTAAGCCCCATTTGCCTGTAATATTCAGCCAGTGTTACTGCTGTATAAACGGAAGCTTCTCTGGCGGCTACCGGCATTGAGCTCGTGTTGCATATAATAACCGAACGCTCCATAAGCGTTCTGCCTGTTCTGGGGTCTTCAAGTTGGGGGTACTCTTTCAAGATTTCGACAACCTCCCCGGCACGCTCGCCACAGGCGCATATTATCACTATATCAGTCTGGGCGTATTGGCTTATGGAGTGTTGCAATACTGTTTTTCCTGCGCCGAAAGGACCAGGTGTACAAAAGGTTCCTCCAACGGCAACAGGGAAGAAAGTATCTATAATCCTATTTTGTGTTATAAGAGTTTTTTCAGGTGATACTTTTTCCATGTAACAGGTAATGGGAATTTTAACAGGCCATCTCTGCGTCATTGTGACCTCTTTTTTGTCGCCCGTTTCGCTGGTTATTACTGCTATTTTTTCCCTGATATTATAACTGCCATTGGCGATAATACTCTCAACCGTCCATGTCCCCTTTAAATCGAAAGGGGCACAAATATAATGAGTATAAATTCCTTCAGGAACCCTTCCCACATAGGTGCCTGCATTTATGCTGTCTCCGACTTTTACAATGGATGTAAAATCCCATTTTTTTACTTCGTCTAAAGGAGGCATATACAATCCTCTTTCAAGAAAGAAACCAGTTCTTTCAGCTAATCTGTCCAGAGGATTCTGTAAACCGTCATAAACCATCGTCAGGAGGCCTGGCCCTAGCTCAACACTTAGAAGTTCATCCGTAAATTCTACCATATCGTGTATTTTTAATCCATTGGTTGATTCAAAAACCTGAAGGTCAGCATTTGCGCCCCTTATACGGATAACTTCGCACTTAAGTTTTTTATCTCCAATGACGGCGTAGGCCACCTCATTCTGTGTAACGAAAGTATCGAACTTAACGGTAATCATGTTTCCGTTGATTCCAACTATTTGGCCTGTATTCCTTTCGATCATATTCGTTGATCTCCTCTTATATAGAAATTAATTAAATATCTTTAGCCTGATAAAGAGAGTCTAGTATGGTACTCAAATTTTTCTGCCCCGTCTCCGTTTTTCTGGCAATCCACTTTTCACAGATGAGCAAGCGTAGTTTGTATGCGCAAAGCTTTTCTAAATCAAAAAAATGTTGCGTCTCAAGAAAATCTATTGTTTCCCACCTTAACCTGTCAAGCGCCATCTCCTTTTCCCTTGGGTTTGCTGCGGAAAAAGAGTCCTGTACACCTCTTTCTATGTCGGTATATATTTTGTCTTCTGGTTTCAGATAGGGAAGAGGATCTTTATTTAATTTTGCAGCTCTGTTTTTTACGGAACTGTTTCTGATGATCTCTTCATATTTATACCAATCTCTGATGAAACTATTATCTGCACTGATATCTTCAATGTTTAGAGTAAGTCTGGAAAGTTTTTCGATATCCGATTTCCCAATCCATGCGCTGCATAAACTCATAAATTCTTCAGAAGAATAATATGGCTTCTCTCCTAATATTATTGCAGGTAAGGAGCTTATCAGATAGTAATAAGACATTACCTGATTTCTCCCTTTATCATGGAAGTCAAACGGGGACCTATATATTCGCAAATTATGTCTGTAATCGTGGCATCAGAAAAGTCGAAAAATACATCACTTCCGTTAAAACCTACTTTTACTCCGGCAGAAAATTCACTGCCTTTAAGGATTTCGGGTTTGTTTTTTAAGCTTCCTGCTAAAGAAGTTTTTATACCGTCATTTAATTTGTCAATATCTTTTTGAGAAAGAATAACTTGAAGAGAGATATCTTTATTTTCCTGTTTGATATAGGCGTCAACCATCTTTTTAATTATCTCCGAAATTAGTTCCTGTGTCATAGCGGCGCCAACGGCATCTTTTACGCATCTCTTCAATCTGTTAAGGAGTTCAGATTCCAGAGAAATTGCTATATCCCTTGCAGCTTGTTTTATCGTGGATTTGGAACGTTCTTCGATTTTTTTAACTTCTTCATTAGCTGTTTTTATTATTGCTTCAGCTTCCATAGTGTTACGCTGAATTATAGCTTCAGCGTTTTTTTTCGCCTCGGAAATAATCTCTTCTTTTTGCTGTTCAGCTTGCTCTATACCCTCTTTTTGTATCCGGTCCAACAATCCTTGAAGTTCATTTGCCATTTAACCGTCTCCTTGAAAAAAATATTAAAAAATATAAACAGCCTACAGATTCTCCCGAAATAGTGTTGTGTTAGAGTTTAGTGCAAAAAAATAATAATTCAAGCTTCATCGCTTTTCACTATTTTAGCTCGACGCTAGTAAAGTGTTTACAAACACAGCTACGCCCTCACCCCTTCCACAAAATCCCATTTTCTCGGTGGTTTTGGGTTTTATTGAAATATTAGCCGTTTCTGTGTTCAATATACTCGCGATACTCTTTTGTATGTCAGTGATAAAAGGGGACAATTTGGGCTTTTCTATAATTACAGTAGAGTCAATATTAACTATCTGCCACTCTTTAAAGCTGTTATGAGAGATAACTGTTTTCAGAAGTTCCATGCTGTTTGCATTCTTATATTTTATATCATTATCGGGAAACCATGTTCCTATATTGCCAAGTGATAATGCGCCTATGAGGGAGTCTATGATTGCGTGGGTGAGCACGTCGGCATCGCTGTGCCCCTCAAGCCCAAGTTCAAAAGGTATTGTTATTCCGCCAAGTATTAAAGGTCTGCCGAAAACAAGTTTATGAGCATCAAAACCTTGTCCAATTCTGAATTTCATAGTTAGATACTTATCCTTTTACCATGCTTCCGCAGTCGCTGAAACAGCACCCATCGCAACTACATAACAAGCCTGCTGTAACGCACTTTGTTGCGCAGTGTATAAGTCTGCGGGGACTTGGTATTGAGTGCTATCAGAGACCTGAGTCGTTGCTACCAGAGGTTTAGATCTTCCCGGTATTATTACAGTAAACTCAAGTGTTATAGTCATTGTAAAGAGAGCTGTCATGTAAGTAATACTGCTGTTACTTTTGTTTGAAGTGATATTCGTAGCCGTAATTGCGATATTTAAAACTCGCGCATACATTATGCAGTCGGCTTCATTCATTTCTTTTACTTTCCATGAACCATCCTTCTGGAAAGATTCGGATAGCGCCTGTTTCATGTATTCTGCTGCATTGGGTATATATGTTTCATTTTTTACCGGCGCAATTGCTATGGTTTTAATTTGGGGATGCGCGATTGAGCCCATGTGATATCCACAAGAAGTTAAAAACAACAGCGAAAATGCGAAGGCAACAAAGTGTGCTAAATATTTTTTCATTATTTTATTCGTGCCAGGTTATAATTTATTTTTAAATTTATCCTTTTCCAGGTTATCTTCACTTATCCCCATATCTGTTATCGGAGATATCCATTTCCTCCCACTATTTTGTGGGATAACAAGCAGTTTATCTTCTTCTTGAGGAAAAGAAGCAACCGTATATTTGCTTGGTTCTTCTTTTTCTTGCTCCAGAGTTTTTGGGTAAAGCGGCATCTCAATTTCGTCTAACAAGGCATAAGCTTTATTTATACTCTTGGTTTCTGGATAGTTAACCAGTATTTCTCTTATATACTTTTTCGAGGCATTAGTATTTTCTATGCTGTTGTAATATTTAGCAATGCCTAATAACCGTTCAGCCTCTAATTCATATGTTTTTTTTATGGCATTCTTTGCCCATGGGATTTCTTTTGCGTCAGGATATTTTTCTATAAATTCCTTAAACATAGTCCTGGCTTCTCTCGCCTTGCTGCCGTCGCCATCGCCTGATTTTGCCTGTTGAAGGTGTATGTTTGCGAGATCAATGTATGCAAATCTGGTCAACTCAGAACTCTTGTACTGAAGTATCATTTTCTTACATATTTCTATAGCCTTGTCAACTTTTCTGGTAGTGACATACCTTGTTCCCATTTTTAACATCATTTCAGGAACAAAACTGGCAAAGGGAGACTGCTTCATTATTGCTTCGTAAACTTCCAGGCTCTTGTCTTCATCTTTTAACCATGGTACCCAGCTGAATGGAGTATCTCTATACCCTTCATAAAATGAATTGCCTATTTCATATTCTCTGGCTACTGCGCTTTTAAAATCAATTTGATCCGGGCAGTCTTCTGTCAGTCTCTTAAGAGCTTCGAATTCGTGGAATTTCATGTCGGCCTTGCGGTAAGCTTCTGCCTTTTTCTTTAATGCGTTGGACTTTAGGAGATGAGTGTCGGCAAACAATTCCGCAGCCGCAAATTTTTTTGCGGCGTCTTTGTAAGATCCTTTAGAAAATTCAGCCATGCCTTCCTGGTAGGCCTTTTCTGACTCGACGTCTGTGGCGAAAGTTTCAGAAAATGACAAGACTAACAGAAAGGAACAAAAAGCATATGAAAGTATTTTTCTTAGCACTATTTTAAACTCCAAAATATATTCAAAACAATATAATCTGAATAAGTACTGTCTTCAACAATAAATCAGAGCTAATTTTACACTAAATCAAATGAAGTGCGATTTTCTTGCAAAAAATACCACTGGTGAAGTCAACAGCATTGATCGTTTTTATGGCTGGTTTTAGGATAAAGAATTTTATTTTAAACCTGATAGAACGCCTCTGCCATCCAAAAAAAAGCTTAAAAATCCATTCGATAAAACAGGCATCTTCCTAGGAGGATCTGTCCTAGATCAAGTCGGAGACGGCTAGGGGAGTGTTTACTGAAATAGGCTCACGTTCTACGGGGAACGATACTTTATCTATATGCGAGCGGGAATTAAGGGCGCCATTTAATGGCGCCTAACGTATGAGGGAGAGCTTAACCTTTTTTGCTAAAAACTTAACCTGAATTTTGGTGTACTTAACTCTTAGTCCAGGTTAACTATGTTCATTTCTCCATCTCCATCTCCATCTTCAAGTCCATCTCCAACGGTGAGAACGGTTAAAAACTTAATGTTTATATTAAAATCCAGATTACCTGAACTACCTTGTGTTTGTGTTTCAACTTCGAGTTTACTGTCATCGTAGGTGAATGAGGTATTAGTCGCAGTGAAAAGTGATTTAGCACCATAGTTGAGACTCACGCGGCTATCATTTTTCACAGGAATTACGTAGTGCGAGTTCATAATGAATTTTTCATGCTTGCCTTGTTTCAATGATGTAATTCCTGGTACTGCTTTTTCGTTATAATTGAATCTTAAGATTTCTTTCATACGCAGCCGGCCTAAATCTATCGGCATATCAATTACAATGTCACCATTGACCTCAGGCGGTATTTCTATTGGATGCGCGTCGTTTGCGAAAGTTGCGCTGCCGAGTATGAGCACTGTTGTTGCGATCAGACATCCTTGCATAATTTTTTTCATAGTTACATCTCCAAAATTGTTTATTGTAAATATTTTTTGTATTTGCTAGCCTAATTTCTTCTGCGTTTAGTAATGTTATGCCTCCTTCCTGGTTTTTTGTACGCAAAAGTATTTATGCTAAATTATCAAGATTATTATGTATTTTGCAATGGCATTTCAAAATTTCTAAGATATTTCAGGTTTTGCTGTTAAATACTCCCACAGGACATTTGGCCATGGCTTCTTCGAGTTCTTTTCTTATCACACTGGATCTAATTCTGTCTCTGAGCGGTTTAAGATCTCTAAATGGGACAAACTCTTTATCTTCTTTTATTGCAGTTTTCCATCTTTCTAATCCTTCCGGAGACATCCTCATAGGAATAAAGCATGATGGCCCCCCTATATCCCATGTGGGAATATCTTTTGAACTTTTCACATTACCTTTCAAAAGACTTTCATTAATTGCTTGTGTTAACTCAACAGCGAAAATATCTATTTCTGGAACTCCAGCTAAAAATGCTGATACTTTTTCTTGTATTTTTTTCTCTTTGTAAAAGTCATTATGCTTCTCTATTTTACCAAATTCATCATCAGTAATATCTAGATATTTACCATATTTATGAATGAACTGTCCTAGGTTTTTAATCTCTTCTTTATTTAGATCAGTCCTGCGTATGCCACCTATAATTAACTCTAACTCCACTGCTGCTGCTATTTTCCATTCCTCTAATACTTGCCTGCCTGCTGCTGCTATTTTTTCTTGTGTTTTTTTCTCTTTTATTTTACCAAATTCATCATCAGTAATATCTAGATATTTACCATATTTACGAATGAACCGCCTTAGGTTTTTAATCTCTTCTTGATTTAGATCAGTCTTACGTATGCCATCTCTAATTAACTGTAACTCCACTGTTGCTGATACTGTTTTCCATTCCAATAATACCTTTCCACCTTCTGGGGCATAGTAATATTTCTGTAATTCGTCTGGGTTTTCATTATCGATAGGAATAAATCCCATCTTTAACCAAAATAAATGTGAACTCCATGCAGCAGTCAGCGTTATGCCTGAACATCTTCCGCTTAGAACTTCTTCTTTTATTATCTTTTGTAGTTTTCGTGTAGCATCACCATCACCTTTACCAAACACAGAGTTTATATGATAATCACCAGCACCCATGGCTGCAATGCAGCCCACAATAACTAAAAGAGCTACAGTTATACTTTTTTTCATAATAAATCCTTTCACTTTGCTTTTCAGCGGTGGCTATTTGACATTTTGAACTAATATATTTCAGGTTTTGCTGTTCTGTTCATTAGGTCTTTCATGCACTGAAATGGTGGCTTGCTTTCGTAGAGCGTAAAATAAAGCTCGTCTATTATCGGAGTTTCAATATCCATTTTTTTAGAAAGTTCGTAAGCGCTTTTAGAGGTTTTTATTCCCTCCGCCACCTTGAAACCAAGTTCCTGTAACACCTGATCAAGGGTTTTGTTTTTTCCTAGTCCTTCGCCCACAAACCTGTTTCTGCTGTGCTTGCTGTAACACGTTACCAGCATATCTCCGATGCCGCTTAGCCCTGAGAACGTCTCATATTTCCCGCCGAGCGCTTTTCCCAGTCTGGACATTTCTGCAATCCCGCGGGTTATCAGCGCGGCCTTTGAATTGTCTCCAAGGCTCATCCCATCGGCTATTCCTGCTGCTATGGCAAAGACGTTCTTCAATGCTCCGCCCAATTCAACTCCGATATAGTCATCAGTCAAATAAACTCTAAAAAACTTATTTATAAAAAGCTGCTGCAATAATTCTCCGACTTTTTGATCCTTACAGCCTAGAACTACTGCTGTAGGAACAGCCTTAGCTACTTCTTCGGCATGGCTAGGGCCGGAAAGCACTGCGTATTTTACCGACCCCAGGATTTCTTCTGCAACCTGACTCATCCTCTCCAATGTGTTATTTTCTATCCCTTTGGCTATGTTGACAAATATCTGTTCTCCCTTTTTTACATATCCTTTTATCTCTTCCAGCAGTTTTCTCTGGTATTGCGAGGGCAGGGCAAGTATTATGACTTCGGCATTTTTAAGAGCATGCTCAAGTTCCGATGTGAATTCTATTTTTTCATTGAAAGTAATCTGTGGAAGAAATCTCGGGTTCTTTCTTGTTTCTTCCATCACTTTTATATAGTCAGAAAATGGACCCCATAATGTCACCTCATGGTAATTGTCTGATAGCATATTTGGTATTTCGCTGCGCCAGGCGCCATCCCCAAGTACTGATACTTTCATCATCAAAGATTCTCCTAATAGTTATTTTCTAATCCCCAGCGATGGAGGTTATAAAATAACTATATTATAGCAATCCTGTTTACCAATAATAGCTTTGCCTCGATATTTTTAAGAGGGATTTTTAAAATGTATGAAAGAGAATTTTTGTAGGAATTCAGTTGTGCTGAGTATTTTTCTTTTATAACTTCACTATCATTAACTTCTTCGTACTTGTAGTCGATTATTGTGGCTTTGAGGATGTTTCCGCTACTATCTTTTTCTATTACGACTCTGTCAAACCTGCCTTTTTCCCAAACTTCGTCAATGAAGAGCGAAAACTCTTTTTCACGCCAGAGTTCGGCTGTTCCTGAAGGCTTGGAAAGAAGTTTTCTTATCTCGATATTTTTTAAAAATTCCTTCACTTTAAATTTTGATTCTCTGACGATTTCTTTGTCAAAAGGCTTGCTGAAAATAATATTGTCTATAATGAAATCTGAATCGCAGTCGTCAATCCATCCGATGTGTTCAAAAATCTCGTGGATGCAAAGGCCAATATCCAAAGCTGTGTTTTTTGTGTCAGCCAGAAAGTCCAAGGCACTAAAGTCCGTTCGTTTGGATGGCGAAATATTATTTCTTTTAGGTGAACAAATCAGTTTAATCTTTTTAGGGCTAAGCACCATTTCTCTTTTATCTTCGGATTTCTTTTTGTCCATGAACCATTCACCATTTCCATGCTCATAGATAACAGGCGCGCTTATTGCTGCCCTTTGATTTGAGATTGATTTTCCTCCTAGGAGTCTATTAAGAATGGTTGATAAACGAATTGTTTTTGATTTCTCCGAGTCAGGTTCTGAAAACAGGTACATGGCCTTTTTCGCCCTGGTTAATGCTACATAGAGAACGCATAACTGTTCGTAACAATATTTGACGTCAAGTTCCTTGATTTTTTCTTTCATGATATTGTTTGCTGTGGCAATATCTCTTGGCGGGAGCAAAACCGCAATTTCCTGATCGTTGTTTTTACCCTTTAGAACCTGTATGCCTTCATGGATTTGGGTATTTAAAATGCCGGATTTAATTGAAAGTTTTGGTAAAATAACCATGTCATATTCAAGGCCTTTTGCCTTATAAACGGTTATTATCTGAACGCATTTATCATCTGTTTTGACAGGAATTTTATAATTTTCAATATGTTTGATAAAGGAAACGACATCCGTGTTATCATTCCTGTAAAGCTCCGCCGCATAAACTGTTTGATCTAGACGTAATTCATGCAATTTTGAATTATTTTCAAGAACTTTTTCCTTAATGATATTTACCCATTTTATGGTAAATTCGACAAACCCAAGCAGGCACAACTCTTCTACCAGCATTTTTGTCGTCTCTTCAAGTCTAATCTTTCCGAATTCCGTTGGAAAGCATTCTGAAAGAGCACTTAGTTCAACCATCCCTAAAGCTATTGTATCTCCGGGGTGATGTATAATTTTTAATAGAGAAAGAAGAAGTTGTACGGCGGGAGAACTTACCAAATTGAAACTTCCTTCTTTTGCGCACGGTATTGCTTTGCTCGTGAGATATTTTTCTATTTCATCAGCGTCATCATTCTTGAGAACTAGTATTCCTACGCTCAACCCTTTTTCCAGGGGATTAATATATTTGAGGATATTGGTTATCTCTTTTAAAGGAAGAAGTGATTCCACTTTTTCCTCTATGGATTTATTTCCGTCGAATTCATAAACAACGCTGTATCCTTCTTCTACTTTAACTGTCTCGTGAATCTTCCAATTTTCTTTCCACAACCTAATAACGCTTGAGTTTATCTCTTCTATCTTATGAAGATTGTCGAATACTAGATTTACCGTTTCTATTATTGCTTTGGATGATCTATATGACTTGAATAGTTTTTCCTCAGTCAGCCGGTCATTGTATTTATCTTTTACGCTGTTAAACAAATAAGAATCTCCGCCGCGCCAGGAATAGATGGCCTGTTTTACATCGCCGACATAGAAAAAACTCCTCTTGCCTGTAAGATCATTCATTATTTCATCTATGAGATTGGATATGACATTCCATTGCACCCTGCTTGTATCTTGAAATTCATCTATGAGCCAGTGGTCATACCGGCTGTCTAACCTGTAATCAATGTACAGCTGATTAGGTTCTTGTGACGATTCAGCTGTAAGAGTCATTCCTTGAAGGAAGAATAAGATATCATCAAATGCGAGCAGGCCATTGTTTTGAACAGAATTAAGATACTTCTCATTATATAAGTTCAGAGCCTTATAAATCCCCCTGGTCTCGTGCAGTTTAGATTTGAAAATACAAGTCAAATACTTCATGATTGCCTGATAAAGAACCGTTGCGTTAAAGTCTAAATTCTTGCTGCCGAACTTTAGCGAAATACTTTTTTTTTCTATGCTCGCACTTAAGAGAGAGGACAGCCCTCCCTCGTTTCCAACTATTCTTTTAAAAAATTCCTTCACTGAGTTATCAACTATTGATTCTTCCGTGAACTCATTGGCTTTCAGAACCGCATCTTTAAATTGATTAAAGACATTGCTAGTTACATCTTTTCCTTCAAACATTTTATTGGCCGCATCAATATCCACATGATAATCTCTTTTTAATTCATCAGGAAGAATGCGTTCATTCCCCCAGTGACTGCTATCGGGGTGCTTTTTGTAAATGGCATAGTGGTTCTTAATGAAGTCTTCTATGGTCTTGTAAACGGAGACCTCTTCTTTTCCGAAAGTAGCCTGCTTAAAAGCCTCAAAGAGACTATCTTTTGTTTCATCCGATAAATCTTTGAGTAAAAGGTTTCTAAGCGTGTTGTCTAAAATTATGTAACTGCTTTCTTCATCAATAAGCTCAAGCTTGGAATCAATGCCGTACTCATAGGGAAATGATTGAAGAACTTTAAAAAAGAAACTGTCCAGAGTCGATACAGAAATCCTGTGCTGAACTCCTATAATTTTCTTCAGGAGTTCGAAAACCCTTGCTTTCGTCATTCCTTCTATCTTGTCAACTTCGCAATCTTTGACACGCACATCTTCTTTTTCGTACCAGATCAAGAGCCTGTCAACTATTTTATTAAATATTTCACCCGCAGCTTTTTTAGTAAACGTTAAAGCAATGATTTTTTCAGGAGGAACACCCTTGTTCAGGAGTTTTATATAGCGCAAGGTCAGACGGAACGTTTTTCCGCTCCCTGCTGATGCCGATATTACTGTGTTATCTACCAGATTCATAATAAATAAAATATCTCTTATCCCCCATTTTATAATCGCTAAATATTCAAAAGCTCGAAAATAATTTGCCCACGGATAACTTTTCCATATAGGTGTAATGAAACCTCCTGCAAAAAATATAGGGCTTGTAGATAAAGTTAGCAACTTACAAGATTTTGGTCTCATTCTCGTTGCAGGAGACGCAGACTCCAACAGTGCCAAAATCGCAATTAAGACAAAAGAGGAAACGTGTGCTAAAAACTTTTTATTACATTATTTATTTTTTAATAACGAGTGCACTTGACTTTTGAAAACAGCATTTTTCTGTATCATTCAATTTTTTATAAAATTCATTTTGGGATAAATTGTTGGTTTCCCAAATCGTGAAACACCCATGTCGTATAGGCTCTTGTTCTCTATCAGTGTCTTTGTTGGTAATGTAATTATAAACCAATTATTGCCACACCCAAGATTCTTCCCTGTATAAAAATGCAGGGAACATGAAATCAATCCTCCTACGCCATTCTCTTTAGAACCTATGCTGAATCGAGAAATAAAACGATTTTCCCACAGAAGTTCATGATTTGTTGTCATTAAATGTTTTTTAATAAAATTTTCCTTAGTTGTATCGATGTCGTCCATTATCCACCAGCATGGATTGTAATTCTGTAAAATATCTCCGTTTGAATGAAGCCAATATATAGATTTAACAATTTTAGTTATAGTTTCATTTACTGGTAATTTATTTATATTTATTGCAAGTTTTTCTGATGTGGGATTTTTTTCTAAGTATGGTTTTAATAATTCTCGACGACGTTTTGCTTTCTTTGAGCTTTTTAATTGTTCTTCTAATTGCTCACGCAATGCAAATAAATCAGGATCAGTTGTCGTTGACTGATTGAGACTAAGTGCCATTAGAACACTAAGTAAGTAGTCTGAATCTGAAGACCTTCTGTTACATTCAGAGCATACAGGGAATGTAAAAAATTCAGTTTTACTGTTTCTTAACGTTTTAGGATATAGTACCTTTGGGGGCAGATGATCTTTTTCAGTTGCAATATTAGTGCCACATATAATGCAAGGATTATTGTTTTGATCCCAATAATTCAATAAGTCCTGATGCTTATTTTTTAGTTTTCTGTATTTTTCTTCTTCAGTAATCATCAAAATATCTTTTATACTTAACGAAAAATATTTGCATAACCTCTACTCAAAGGTGCGAGTCTATGAGCATTCGCAGAAATGATTCGTTAGCGTTTTAATTGATTTTTAAAATCTTATTTTTTAAAATTTGCCCATTTTTAAGTCAGGTAAAGTGAATGATGAATGTTCTTTAACATCCTTTGCTTTAATAATTGTCATAACTTCTAGACTTATTGCTTTGGGAGTTAATCCAAAATGGTCTAAGTCTATATTTCCTATCAAAAACGGAAATTCATTTAAGTATCGTGAAAGCAATATTGTTCTATGTCGACCGTTAATGAAAAAAATCTTGCCATTAAATATATAAGCAGCAGGAGGTGTAAAATATAAAAAATTACATTGTTCAAAAAACCAATCTTTGTGATAAACATTTTCAATAGTTTGAGAATTCCTACAGGCAATGTCATTTTCATATTCCATCAGTTTTTTTGCATCGACTAGAAATAAACGGTCTGTAGAAGCAGTTTTTTGTATCTTTACTTCCATTTTTTATCTCTAATATTAAAATCCAGCAGTCGAGCTTCACAAGGCTCGCTGAAAGATCAGTTTCCAGTTAACCTATTAAGCGTTGAGCTAAACCCATTCCAATATTTCTGTCCCCAATAATTAAGACCCTGGAAATCTGGATGACATCGTATTCTATCTACGAAATCATATGCTTGAGTCATTAATTTCATTGATGCTTCAATTACTGCACCATTACCTTGTTCGAACTTCGGCTGCGGAATAGGATCACCTTCTTTCTTGCCGCTTGCTGTGTCATCTTTTTCAAATTTTTTCGTTACTCTGCTTTTGTCAAGATGGACAACATATGTATGTATTGATTGCATAGTTAACCACTTTTCAACACTAGAATCTAGCGCTTTATCAGTTGGGTTCTTAGGGGTGTAACAATCAAACATTTTAAGTTTTATTGAATCTCTACATTTATCAGGAGGGTAGAAAAAATGGTGAATTGCTCGAAGTTTCAGCAAACCAGAAGTTTTGAATACTTCAATCAACGCAAAATCCTTTGATTTTTTTAGATTTTCAATTGAAACAGCTAAAATATAGAGATCATAGATCACACATCTAAGATATTCAGACAATTCTTCATGGGAGGGTGAATTTTCAGTCATCTTAAAATCTCCTTGCAATGTTTGGTTATGAAAGCATTATATCTTGTTTTTTTAAATTTTTCAATGGATGCCATTAGTTCGCCAATTTTGCAATAAAATATACAATTTCGCTTACTTATTCGGTCTCAGAAGAGTAAGCTCTTGAATACGCTATTTTTCTAAGATACTTGAGGCATTGTTGTCAAACGATATATATTTTTCAAATGAAGCGGCGTATAGCATTTTTTCGTAATTGTTATATTTTACTTTTTCGGATGGCGGCCAGAATATGCCGTTTGCTATGTTTAGGATTATCCTGGCTGCGCATTTTCTTGCAGCATTAAGTTCTTGTTCTGAAATTTCTTCCCACGATGATATTTTTGTGTCTGTAACTGCTTTGGGAATGACAAAGTATGCGCAGTGGTTAATTTTTAGGCCCTTATATTCGGGGAGTTCTTGTAGAATAATAGCGTATAGAGGTAATTGCAGGTCTGTCCAGATATATTCTTTGCCATTTATTTCAAATCTGGCATAATCTTTTATGCGTGATTCATTCGTTCTTGCTGAAATCGATTTATAGTGTTCTTTCCAGGGGGTGGCGGAAACGCTGCCTGTCTTGTAATCAATAATTCTCAAAGCTTTGCCGTTTTTACTTATATCTATCCTGTCTATTCTTCCCCTTACGGAAAAAGATATTTCTTTATCTACCGGATTGCCAAGCCATTTTTCCAGCTTGCCTGAGTCAAGAGTAACGTTAAAGTCTTTTTCCAAATCCTGGATTTCCCATTCACTGTTTTCAGCTTCTTCCAGCATTAGATCCAAAGCTTTATTAAGTCTTTGCTCCAGGCTATAGAAAGAAAATTCGACTGGTACGGACGGAGAGAATTTTGACCTTTCATAGACAAGTTTCTTCGCCAGTAATGACCTTAGCTCTTTTTCATCAGCGGCCTCTTTCAATTTATTGCCAAGCATTTTTAATATTTCATGACAGATTGTTCCAAACTCACTATTGTTTAGATCGGTCTTTGTATCATCAATTTCTTCTTTATATCCATAGATTTTTTTTAGATAAAATCTGAAGGGGCATTCCAGATAACTTTTAAAGTCAGTAACGCTAAGTTTGTTTTCCCGTAGATTTTTTAAGGGAACACTGTACCTAAGAGGGTGATGATTAAATTCTGGTATGATATTGTTTTCTTGTTCAAAAACTACAGACTTCCCTCTAAACAAATAGTTAAGCCTTTCATAAAAATGGTCTTGATCCGAAGTTTGAAGAAGAAGCTTGGAAGGCTTGAGGTATTCTCCCTTATGATTTGTCTTCATGACTACAAAATTCAAAGGGTATTCAGACTTACATTCCATAACAGAATGTAAAATGTAAGAATCTCTTGCCAATCTTGAATCATTACAGGGCAGATTTATTTTTTTCTTCAAGGAATCTGGTAAAAACATATCATTAGTCGTTATTGATGGTACCATTCCTTCGTTCATCCCAAGCAAAAAAGTATACGGCTTCATTTCTTCCCATTGCAGCTCAAGCCAACCGCGCAAGGGGAGGGTGCCATCTTCCTGTGGCGGGTACAAAATTGCATTCTGAAGCTTTTTTGTGGTAAGAAAAGCTATATCTTTTTTTTCGTGCTTGTCGTTAGTGTCAAAACTTTCTTTGACTTCGCAAACAATATCTTTTATTGCATTAACTGAGTTAGCCAAATCTTCTTTCAATTCTGGAGCGATACTAGCCTGTATCGTGTTGTAAATCTCTATGATTTTGGATAATGCTGACTCTGTAATCAGTTTTCCCTCTTCTTCAATTAACAAATCTTTTACAATCATCAGTGTCTGAGAATAGAGGGTCAACGATATTTCTTTTGTCCTTTGAGTTTCTTGCAAAGTTGGCAAAGGTAGGGCGTCCTCGCCGAGGGCGCCGAATTGTAATGGACGGTTACGGCTAACCGTTCCTCCCCGAATTTGCAAAAAGCTCTGGTTATCCGATTTCTTACTTTCTTTTTCGATTGCATCCAAAACGTCAGAAAAAGAAACAGGCATGTAATTATTTTGAAGATAATCACTTATAGAAAAAAGCTTTGAATAATCGAGGTTGCTAATTTTTAATTTGATGAAGGCAAGAAAGTCAGCTTTTCTTATCAGATTGGCAAGAGAGCGGTAATCCTGCGTTAAGATAAATTCTAATATCGCGCTAAAGAGAATGCATGGCTGTGTCTTGCTCAACTTTATCCCTGAAGGGTTGTAAGTCTTTATTCCATGTTTCAAAAAAGAGTGCCTGACAGCTACTTCCAAAGATGTGTCCGGCATAATAATGGAAATATTGTCAATGTTTACCTCTCTATTATCGGAATCATTCTTCTCTGAAATAAGATTAACTAAATCCGAAGCCAAATCTTCGGGAGAATCGAAAAGCGATACGTGGTTTTTGAAGTCTGGAATATTTACGTTTCTATCTTTCCAGAAATCAAATATAGGCCTTCCAAAAGCGTCAAATGCCGAGTCTAAAGCGGACGGGGCATTAATCCAGATTTCCAAACTTGTGAATGATGAAAGAATCTTGATTGTTTCTGTTATAATAGGGAGTGGATCGGAAACAGCAATAAAAACTACTTTTGTAATACCATTGGGAAGCTTGGGGTTTAATGCATTTTTGATCTTAACCTTGTTGCTATCTTCAAGTCCGGCTTTATCGAGGATTTGAAAATAAGCAGCCTCAATCTGAGAAAGTTCTACAAATCTTTCCATGTCATCTTGCAGAGCATCAGAGTTGTTTGAAGCCATTTTTCCAATCGTCATGCCTATTGAGGCTAGAGTGTCTGCAAGTTCAATAACTTTTTCAGCCTTATTCAGGTACCAGTTAAAATTCTTATTCCCACTTAATTTATCTGGGAATAACGACGATAAATTGCCTCCGTTTATTTTTATAGCTTCTATCCAGAATAAAATCCTTTGAGTTTCCGATGGAACTTTTTCATTTCCCTGACAAGTAAAGAAAAATTGTGGGATGATAAATCTTGGAGGAAGGATTGCGCATCCTTTTTTGCTAGCAAATTCTGTAATCTTGTAACTCAAGCTCTTGATAGCGAGCGAGGTAGGAACAACAACCAGAATGTTGCTTAAATCGAAAAATATATTGCCATTCGCCTGCCTCAATAATTCAAGCGCCGATGCTGTGAGCAGGGACTTATCCCAACTTAGAAATAGTCGTTTTATTGCCATAGAAATACCACTTTACTTTAACAAGTATGTGTATACGATAATTGAAAGCTGATTACTTTTCCACAGATCCTTTCAAACTCATGACATCTTTGTCCTTACTTATAAAAATTAGTTGTCTTTCAGGTTTGACTAATCGATGGGCGATTATGTTCATTCATGTGGAATCGTCAACGAAGATATTTTTACGATAATAGTACCTTGCAATAGCGTTGAAAATATGATATTATGCAAAAATATTACCCGCGGTTTAATATTGAATGATCTTCTCTTTCAATAAGCTTTTGAGAAAAGAGGCTAAGAGAGGTTCGTGTGACGAAAAGTGCTATAAATTATGAATAAGGTTAAAATTCGACACAGTTTTGTATTTAAGCTCAGTTTGTATATCGTAATATGCCTTGTAATTACATTTCTTTCGGTTTTGGTATACAACTACTATGAGTGTAAGAGAATTATCGTGGAGGGTATGAAGAAAAATGTCGAAATCCTGGCTACTTCGACAATTAGAGAAGTCGGTAGTTTTTTTAATGTCGCCCAACAAATTACAGAAGATATATCGCTCACTTTAGAAAATAGTAAAATTACAGAAAAAGAATTATTGGGATTATTAAAGGATGTCGTCAGAAATAATTATGAAATTCATGGCTGTACAATATCTTTTGAGCCTTATTCTTTTGACAAAACAAAGTATTACTTCAGTCCTTATTTTTACCGCTCTACCAAGGGTGTAGCAGAATTCATTGATTTAGGTGATGAGCAATATAATTATTTCAAGCGGAGCTGGTATACCACCCCTAAGCAAACGAATAAAGGCGTGTGGAGCGAACCCTATTTAGATGAGGGGAGTGTCGATCTCCTTATGGTGACACGTTCTGAACCGTTTTATAGGACGATAAACGGGAAGAGAGAATTTTGTGGAGTTATTGCATGCGACGTTCACTTAAATTGGCTGGATAAATTCGTATCTGATATAAAAATATTAGATACTGGGTACGTTTTTATTTTGTCTTCAAAAGGTGCCTACATTGAACACAAAAATAAGGCTTACATTAGATCAAGGGAAAGTATTTTTTCTTTAGCCGAGCGGAGGCAAGATGTCAAATTAAAAGAACTTGGGAAGAAAATGTCAGATAGTCAAGCTGGGTTCGAAAGGTATTACTCCTATACTTTGGACAAAGAGTGTTTTGTATTTTATGCGCCCTTAAAAGAGACGGGTTGGTCTTTAGGCGTAGTAATTCCTGAGGATGAACTCTTTTTTGATTTAAATACTGTTACTTTAAAACTTTTTATTATAGGATTAGTTGGTTATATACTAACTATGACCATAATAATTGTTTTGTCTACCAAAATGTCAATGCCGCTTCGTACTCTGGCAGGTGCTACACATGAAATCGGCGAGGGAGATTTTAGTGCCAGTCTACCGGCAGTTTTCTCTACAGATGAAATAGGTATGCTAAGCCATTCATTTCGCAGTATGCAGAAAAATCTTGTGAATTATATGTCTAATTTGCAGGAAACTACTGCTGCTAAGGAAAAAATCGATAGAGAGCTTAGTATTGCTCACGATATACAACAAAGTTTGCTTCCTTATAAATTCCCGAACCTGAAGCAAATCGATCTATACGCAACTATTATTCCTGCAAAAGAAGTCGGTGGAGATCTTTACGACTTTTTCTTTATAGATGAAAAACATCTTTGTTTTGCGATAGGAGATGTGTCAGGAAAAGGAGTTCCTGCTGCTCTATTTATGGCTGTTACTAAAACATTATTGAGAGCCAAAATAAGCCTTAGCATGGACCCTTCTAAAATTTTGAATGTTATGAATGAGTATTTGTGTAGGGAGAATGAACCCTGTATGTTTGTAACATTTTTTTTAGGTATACTTAATATAGAAACAGGATTTCTTGAATATTGTAATGCAGGTCATCCTCCGCCGCTTGTTCACACAGCTAATAAAGGTTTTTATTATTTCAATACAGATGATGCGCATCCTCCGCTTGGAATTATGGCAGATGTAAGTTACGTCGGAAATAGGCTTAAACTTCTACCCGAGGATATATTTTTCATATATACAGACGGTGTTACGGAAGCTATGAATATTGACTATGTTCAATTTTCTGAAGAGAAATTACTGGATCTCCTTGTTCAGAACAAGAATGAAACAGTGGTGAATATTGTTAATAATGTGAAATCCGCAGTTGATCGGCACGTGTCAGGCGCAGTACAGTCAGATGATATAGCCATCCTTATCTTTAAGTATAACGGCTAAAGGAAACACGATAGGTATAACTGAGGATATGACTTGCTTTAACAGTATATGACATATTCGAAAAACTATTTTTTACCTTGATTTAAACTTTTTCTATTTTATTTAATGGTAAATTGACAGAAGAGTGGTAATTATTTTTTATGCAAGAAAATGTAAAAAAAGAAAAGATGCCGGTATTTCCTTGTTCGGGGGTATTGCTTGTTGATAAACCTGCGGAATGGACCAGTCATGATGTGGTTAATTTTGTCAGAGGGCGGTTTAATGTTCCGAAGGTAGGGCATTGTGGTACGCTTGACCCTGCGGCGACGGGCTTACTGGTGTTGGTTTTGGGAAAGGCTACAAAAATAAGTCAAAATTTAAGCGGGAGTGATAAGGTTTACGAAGCTGTGATTCTCCTTGGCAAAGAAACAGATTCTTTGGACATGGATGGAACAGTTGTTGCCGAGAAAGATTATTCCAAAGTAACTGAAGCTATGGTTAAGAAAACTGTTGCGAAGTTTGTTGGGAATATTATGCAAACTCCACCAATGGTTTCTGCCAAGAAGGTTGGCGGCAAGAAGCTTTATGAACTTGCGAGGAAGGGCAAAATCATAGAGAGGGAAGCAGTACCTGTAAAAATACATTTTATAGACATTTTAAAAATAGAATTGCCATATATTTCAGTAAGAGTTTCCTGTTCCAAAGGAACTTACGTACGGAGTTTGGCAAGTGACATTGGAAATGAGCTTGGATGTGGAGCTGTTCTATATTCTCTCAGCCGGATAAAAAGCGGAAAGTATTCTTTAGATAACGCACTCTCTTTAGAAAAACTTAAAGAGATGACTCAGGATGAGCTTGGCGATATTATGATTAAATCGCTTCTTGAGCTTAAAGACGATAAGTTATTTTAGGGTTGAAAAAAGATAAAACATCCTCAACACAGTTGCCTGCGGCAGTTACTCGGGAGCCGCGAAGCGATGTATCGCGATTATTTAGCAGATGAAATTCGCATCGGGTTGAGCCCATGAAATATGATGAATTAATACAATTGATTTCTTCCCGTCATAGCTGCAGGAATTATCTAGAAAAAGACATTCCTGACGAGCTCATAGAGAAGTGCCTTGAAGCATCGAGGCTTGCCCCGTCGGCTTGTAACAAGCAGCCGTGGCGTTTTATTGTCGTTAAAGATGCCGAATTAAGAGGCTCTATTTGTAGGGAAGGCATATTGCCTGGGCTTCCGATGCCATGGCTGAAAAAAGTTCCGGTCATAATTGCAATTTGCGCCAAGACAGAATTTATTACGCATAAGCTGGCAAAATTTATATCGAAAGTGGATTACAGCCCGATAGATATAGGCATAGCCGGAGAACATTTTGTTCTTGCTGCAGAAAGTCTGGGGCTTGGCAGCTGTTGGATAGGGTGGTTCAAAGCAAAAGCAATAAAGAGAATCTTAAATATCCCACGGAATATAAAAGTTGTCTCTCTTTTAAGTCTAGGATACCCTACAAATAAGAATACAGGGAAAAAAGAGAAACTAATGCTATCCGATATTTACTCCAAAAATAGATGGTGATGTTAGATGTCAAAGTCAAGCAAAATTCTATAGCTTGTCGGGGGGAAAGATACTACTTTAACCTCCTTATGATTTTTGATATTTTTAGCTCTAATAGAAATTCTTATTAACCACTAAATTTTATATATCAGAGGCCGTTAAAATTGTAATGGCTTTGAACCTAGACGCTCTGCGCTGTCTGGCTCCAGTGTTTCAATTTCAATTGTTGCGTGTTTTTTATTATGCTGCCTTATCCTGCGGTTGTTTCTTTGTTCTTTTCCACCTATGCTTAGATGTCTTGTAGCCTTTCTGAGTTCACTATTTTATTACTCTCGCCATCTTGATTTACTATGCCATTTTATTATTATTATTACTAGTTTTTATTATGGGTTCATTCCATTATCGCATTGCGGCTTTGAGTGGTTTATACCGAGATTGCATGTCCTACCTGCAAATGTTCCGTTTTTGCAGTCTTGGCGGGTGCTGGCGGTATTTCCGTTTGATAGGCATGCCCAACTTGCATCTGCACCGTTAGTGTTACATTCAATGCTTCCTTGTCCTAAAGTTCCGTCATGGCATTCAGCCCAAAATACCGCATCTGTGGATGCATTTGAGCCGTTATGAACGCAAGCCGCTCTTATCGTAGTTTGCGGAGCAAAAATGTTTAGAGATATCTTTTGATATTGCATGTTATTTATTTTGTTTTAGTGGGGTAAAATTATTTAGATTATTTTTTTTGTAATTACCTCATTTGCCTGGAACAACTTAAATTCAAGTTACAAGTGCAGCCTTAAATTTATCAATAGATTTTGAATGTACCTTATGATCCATTCCAGTCGAACCTCATCCATTGCTGGTGTATTTGGACATCTCCTTTTTTCATGATACTATTACATCTTCATGATTTTTAATTTGTGTTGTTATTTTTCATTTTTTTTCTTGTGAAGTTTATTCCCTTTCTTAAAGAGTAAGCTATATTTTATGCAGTTATTTCACTTTAGTAATCAATGAATTAAGATGGTGCACTATCAGTCGTTTTTAAAAAAAACAGGAAAGATAAAAAGGAGTCCGCAACTAAATGATAAGTAGTTGATTTACAATAAAAATAGCGCAAAGCCTCTGATGTCTGCGCTCTAACGATTCAATTGTTCTGATGTGTTATAATAACAATTTTTACAACTAAATACGCATATTTTTACAATATCATAATTGCAAATAATATTTACTTCTATTCTGCAATTGTGACTCTTCTTAAATTGGGGTTAATGTTCAATTTTGCTGTTTATTTTCTATATACTGTTCCAAATCCGCGGACCACTATAGAAAGAGCCAACTATTTTTTTAAATATTTTCCTGCAAAGAGCTCAATTTTTGCTCTAGTTTTTTCCGAGATTTTATCATTAGACGTCATTATGGCATTTTTCAAAGCGCTGCCGCATGTGCAATTTCTCGTCATATTTTTGAACTCTTTTGCGGCGAGCAAGATTATATTTTTTGCGACTTTAGTGTTTGATTGCATGGTTTTTATTACCATATCGACTGAAACTACATCATGTTCGGTATGCCAACAGTCGTAATCTGTCACCATGGATACTGCGCAGTAACATATTTCAGCTTCGCGGGAAAGTTTTGCTTCTCCCAGGCTGGTCATCCCGATAAGATCAAACCCGCAGGATTTGTAATACTTTGACTCGGCTTTGGTGGAAAATGCCGGCCCTTCCATGTTTACATATGTTCCGCCATTTACAGCTTTTGGCTTTTCTTTACCTTTAACATCGCTATAGGCTGTTTTGACGGCAATCTTTGCGTATTGGTAAATGAAATTTCTGAATTCGGTGCAAATAGGATCTCCGAAAGGAATGTGAGCCGCTACCCCATCTCGGAAAAAAGTGTGGTTTTCTGATTGTTTAGTTCTGTCAAAGTATTGATCTACTAAAACGATATCTTTCGGCGCCAATTCTTCTTGTAAACTGCCCACAGCCGAAAAGCTTAAAATGTGAGTAACTCCCAGTTCTTTGAAACCATAGATATTTGCACGATGATTTATCTCTGATGGCGAGATGGTGTGTCCCTCGCCGTGTCTTGGTAGAAATATGACTTCATTGTTGTTAAGATGGCCCAACACGTATGAATCTGAAGGGAGACCAAAAGGGGTCTTGACCTTTGTCTTTTTCTTTATTACGAGATTCTCGATGTTGTAAAGACCGCTGCCGCCGATGATTCCCAGCTTCATTTTGATAATCCTTTATATTTAAAATGTTCTTTGAAATTTTGTATAACTGTATTCTATTATAGTTGTTGTGATAAATCAAAATAAAAACGCTGTTTATAAGCTTAAAAAGTCTGAATACGGACTTAATGTAGGGAAAATATTGAATTTATGAATAAACACAAAGAAGAGAATCAGGAAATTGCAGAAAATCAAGAAAAAGCTTCTGAAACTATAGTTCAAGAAGAGCAGCTGGAGCAATCTCTTAACGCGGAAAGAGAGGGGGAGTCTAAGGGAGTAGCACAGGAAGACCCGGCTACAAAAAAGATAGCCGAACTTGAAAAGAATGTGCTGGAACTTGTTGAAAAGCTCTCCATATCTGAAGATAAATATCTTAGGCTTAATGCGGAAATTGATAATTTTAGAAAAAGAGCTTTAAGAGAAAGAAATGATGTGAGGGTAAGTACTCAATTTGAAGTATTAAATTCAATTGTTCCCGTACTGGACCATTTTGAATTTGCTATGTCTTCAGTCGAGCAGTCTCACAATCTTGAAAAATTGTTTGAAGGAATGAAATTAATAAAAGTAGAATTCGAAAAAGCTCTTGCGAGTCAGGGGGTTGAACTTATTGATGCATTAGGGCAACCTTTTGATCCCAGATTTCACGAAGGGATCGCGCACGAAGACTCTGAGGAATTTGAAAAAGACACAGTTTCAAAACAGTGGAGGCTTGGATATAAAATTGGGGAGAGGGTGATTAGGCCTGCCACGGTAGTTATCAGTAATGGGAAAAAACAGCCGGAAGGCAATGGTAAATAAGGGGAGAATTTTGATATATGGCTAAAGATTATTATGAAATGTTAGGAGTGAGTAAGACCTCTACTCCAGAAGAAATTAAAAAGTCGTATAGAAAGCTTGCTATTCAATATCACCCTGACAAAAATCCTGGAAACAAGGAATCTGAAGAGAAATTTAAGGAAATATCTCAGGCTTACGAAGTTTTGAGCGATACAAAAAAACGTGCTACGTATGATCAGTTTGGACATGATGCGTTTACTCGTTCCGGACGAGGTGGAGCAAGTTCCGGCGGAGGCTTTGGCGGTTTTCATGATCCATATGATATTTTCAGTCAGGTATTCGGTTCTAGTTCTGTTTTTGAAGAGTTTTTTGGCGGTGGCGGCGGAAGAGGTCAAAGACGGTCTGCATCAGCAGCTCAAGACGGTGCTGATTTACGCTATGACCTTGAAATAGATTTTGAAGAAGCTGTTTACGGAGCGGATAAGAAAATATCATTTGCCAGGCTTCAAAGCTGCTTAAATTGCAATGGTACAGGTAGTTCTCCAGGATCTGGGAAAACGACCTGCAAACGTTGTGGAGGAACCGGTTTTACCACTACAAGTCATTCTTTTATAAGTATGAGGCAGACTTGTCCATCATGCAGAGGAGCAGGGCAGATAATAGAAAAGCCATGCCCCAAGTGTAGGGGGGAAGGGCGTGTCAGGGCTGAAAAAAACATTCAAATTCACATCCCGCCTGGAGTTGACACAGGCTCAAGGCTGCGTGTAGCAGGAGAAGGGGAAGGCGGGGCTAATGGTGGATCTGCTGGCGATTTATATGTTGTAATACATGTAAGAAGTCATGAAGTGTTCCAGAGAGATGGTTTAGACATAATGTGTGAAGTTCCAATAGATTTTGCCACCGCTGCTCTTGGAGGAATCGTTGAAGTGCCGACGGTATCAGGGAAAACAAAACTTAAAATACCGGAAGGTACGCAGTCGGGGACAATTCTCAGGATTCGGGAAAAAGGAATCCCTTCTCTTCATGGAGGAAGGCGTGGAGACCAGCATATAAAGATATTTGTTGAAGTCCCAGCAAAACTATCGAAATCCCAGCGCGAAAAACTTGAGGAGTTCGCAAAACTTGAGAGAGAAAAAAATAATCACCCAATGATTTCATCTTTCATGGAAAAGGCTAAACGGTTTCTTAAAGGCGAATAAAAATAAGAGTTAAAAAATCTTAATTTTATAGTGATGCGCCAATGAATAAATTATCTATTATAGGAAATCCTGTTTCCCATTCTCTCTCTCCTGTAATGCATAATGCTGCGTTTAAATATTTGGGAATGGGGTATGAGTATACAAGCATTGAATTAGAGCCAAACGAGCTTAAAGATTTTACGGACCGGGCAAGGAAGGAATATATCGGATTTAATGTGACAGTTCCGTATAAAACGGAAATCATAAGATATCTTGATACTGTTTCTCCTGAAGCTGAGTTTGCTGAGAGTGTAAACACAGTTCTTGTTAAAAATAAAAAGCTACACGGGTACTCTACGGACGGGTATGGTTTTGAGCACGCTATTGTGGAGTCTTTTAATGCGGATGGAAAAAATGAAAAGTATTTTTTCATAGGCTGCGGTGGAGCGGCTAAGGCTGTAATAGCACATTTATTACTTTTAGGCGTGAAAAAAATTATCATAGCTAACCGTACGGAATCTAAAGCGGAAGAGTTTGCTGTCAGGTTAAGAAAAGAAAATCCTGGAGCTGAAATCCTATCGTGCGGACTGATTTCAGAGGAAATAGCAGATCACTTAAAAGATCTTCCGATAGTTGTTCAGTCTACCAGTCTGGGATTAAAAAAGGATGACGCATTGCCGTTCAATCCAGAATTCTTAAAAAGTGGTACGCGGGTTTTTGATATGATTTATAGAGATACCGCATTTCTGAGAGAGTCAAAAAAAAGAGGATGCATAGCCGTAAACGGTTTATTAATGCTCTTATATCAGGGTGTTAAATCTTTTGAAATCTGGACTGGAAAGAAAGCACCGGTAGAAGTAATGAAAAAAACTTTAGTGATGCAATCTAAGGCTATAGACTACAGACCATAGACTATAGACATTAAAGGCTTGCAGGCCAACACAAATTTCGGCGAATGACAGAAAAGGAATTCTTAATATGATTTCTGCTTTTTATGATACTGCGTTTATTCCATGTTTTTCTACCATTGTTTTTTTATTTGGGTTGTGTATTGGTAGTTTTTTGAATGTGTGTACCTGGAGGATCCCGAGAGGTGAATCTGTAATCTTTACGCCATCCCATTGTCCTAACTGCAATAGAAAAATCGCATGGTATGACAATCTGCCGGTTTTAAGCTGGATCATGCTTTTGGGAAAGTGCCGCTGGTGCGGAGGGAAAATCTCTTTCAGGTATATCGCAATAGAACTCCTGACTGCTATTCTCTTTGTGATTGATTATTTGCGAATTGTAGACACGGGGCTGCCATTGCCCATGCTGTTATCTTATTTTGTCGCAACATCGCTTTTTATTATTTGTTCCTTTACCGATATCAATCATAAAATTATACCCAATAAAGTTACATACTTTGTGATTGTTTTTTCCCTTGCAATGGCTTTTATTTTTCCTGGCTATACCGGAAAAGGTGGTAGTTTTTCAGGATTACTGAATTCATTTTTGGGATTTGCTGCCGGTGGTGGGACTCTAGCTCTATTTTCATTTGCAGGTAGTAAGGTGTTTAAAAAAGAGGTGCTTGGATTTGGAGATGTGAAATTTGTGGCTGCTGTCGGTGCTTGTTTCGGACTTATCCCTGCTGTCTGGTTTTTTGTTATTTTTATGGGCTCTTTTATCGGGCTTCTTTTTGGGCTTCTTTTAATTTTTACAGGGAAAAAACGTTTTGACTCTGAGATTAAATTTGGACCATTTCTTGCAATTGCCGGATATTTATGGATATTGTTAGGTCCAGAATTGATCGATTTTTATTTTAAAACAGTTCTTAGCTGTCAACAATTAATCATTAACTGAGAAGAGGTTTGTTATGATTTTTCACTTACCGATTAAGGATAACATAAAGATTGCAAAGCTCTTAAAAAAAATGGGAAAAGACGCCGAGCTTATCCAGATGTGGAAGTGTGCGAATGTAAATGCTGTTGACAGGTGCGGGATAAGCGATCATGGCGGTGTACACATAAGAATTGTGGCAAATGCCGCATTGAAAGTATTGCGACTTCTTATAAAGAAGGGTATAAAACCAAGCGTGGTAGAAAATTATGCTCTCACAAATGGAGATGCCGAGTTGATCGTCGTTCTTGCGTCTTGTCTGCATGACATAGGTATTTCAGTTCATAGAGACTCGCATGAAGAATATAGTATCCAGCTTGCGTATCTTAAACTTAGAGAATTGCTGAAGGATATTTATGAAGAGCCGGAAATTACGATTATTACTTCGGAAATTTTACATGCTATCGTGGCGCACAATGCAAAAGAAACCTGCTTAACCATTGAGGCAGGTGTGCTTAAAGTAGCAGATGCTCTTGATATGGCAAAAGGACGGTCAAGAATCCCTTTTAAGGCAGGACAGATAAATATTCACTCAGTTTCTGCACAAGCTGTGGAATCGGTTGATATAGAAGAAGGAGAAGCCAGGCCTGTAAGGATTGTTATAAATCTAACAAGTTCAGCCGGGATTTTTCAGGTAGACGAACTCCTTAAGAAGAAACTTATGAATTCCAGTATTAAAGAGTTTATCGAGGTTGTTGCAAAACAAAACATTGTTTCAGAAAAACCTATTTTCGAAACATTTACAATTTGATAATCATCTAAGGAAGGCTTTGAGAATTGGAGGCGTGGGCCGGATTCGAACCGGCGAATAACGGTTTTGCAGACCGCTCCCTTAGACCACTTGGGCACCACGCCATAAAACGAAAGAGCTAATAAAATAGAGCGAAAGATGTATTTGTCTAACAACAAAAATAAAAAAAACGGTTTTTTATGGGGTTTATAAAAAAGCTAAGCAACATTTCACAATCTCTCAAGAGATTTTGGGGTGAAAATAAGGGAACTATCAACATGATCGTGAAAGAGAATCTTTCTACAATATTTAATCAATGAGAGACTGCAATGGAAAAATTTACAGATACTGAGCTTAAAAGTATGGTTGGCTTTGCTGAAAGGCTGGCGATTAGGGCAGGCAAGGTCATAAAAGAGTTAAGAAATGATAATCTTGAGCTGGATTATAAAAATGGAGGTATAGAACTGGTTACTTCCGCGGATTTGAAAGCGGATAAAATTATAAGAACTGAGCTTTCCCGCAGATACCCCGGAATAGAAATCTACTCAGAAGAATCTCACTCCAATAATACAGATTTTTATGCTCCGCTTTGGATTGTTGATCCCATAGACGGTACGGTAAATTATGCGCATGGCCACTATAGTGTCTCAGTTTCAATCGCTTTTGCAGTTGGCGGAGAGATAAAGCTGGGTGTTGTTTACTGCCCGTTTGTAGACGAATTATTCAGCGCCTTGAGTGGAGGAGGGGCATACCTTAATAAGAAAAGATTTTACTGCAGCAAAACGGGTGATATGAAAAGGGCAATAGTTGCCACAGGTTTTCCATATGAACACGGCAGCAGGTCCGATCTTATTCCTAAATTGCAGGCTATTCTAGTCAACTGCCAGGATATAAGGAGGTTGGGGTCCGCAGCTTTGGATATGAGTTGGGTAGCTTGCGGAAGATTTGATGCGTATTATGAAACTGTCAAGCTTTGGGACATGGCTGCCGGGTATGTGATAGCAAAAGAGGCAGGCGCGCGGATTGGTTATTACGAAGAAACAGATCCCAAACTGCCTTTGGAGTTTAATAGCTCAGGCTTGCTTGTTTCCAACCCAGTTTTATATGATAGGCTTTTAAAGTTAATCAAAACAGCGAAATGAATGGAGGTTTTTTATGGATGTTGTGAGTGTTACACTCAGCTGGAGTGAAGAATGTAACATCATAGTAGGTCAGGCGCATTTTATTAAGACGGTTGAGGATATAGCCGAGATTATGTCAGGATACGTGCCGGGGGCTCAATACGGCCTGGCTTTTTGTGAAGCATCAGGTCCGTGCCTAGTACGAACTGCAGGAAATAATGAACAGTTGATAAAGGAGGCGGAGGAGAATGCTATGAAAGTTTTAGCCGGTCATACTTTTTACCTAATAGTAAAAAACTGCTTTCCGATAAATATTCTGAATCATCTTAAGAATTGTCAGGAGGTGTGCAGGATATTTTGCGCTACTGCAAATCCTCTTCAGGTGGTTGTGGCAAAAAGCGAACAGGGAAATGGCATACTGGGCGTTATAGATGGTTTTGCTCCTAAGGGAATAGAAAGTGACGATGACAAGAACGACAGGCACACAATGCTTCGGAAGTTCGGCTATAAATTTTGACGGCTGGCGCTATAACTCCGATCTGTCAAGAGTTTTGCTTGTGAGTACAGGAGCCATTTTGTTACATGTTTCAGGGCAGGGCCGCCGGATGATCGGTGGCTCCCCCTCCCTAGAGTGCGTATTATTGTTCTTAATACTTAAAGATATCTAGAAGTAACTTCTTCTTTATTCAAGAAAGTGTCGGAGGATTATAGATTCAATTTGATTTATAATTGGAATAACGTATAGAGATTTCATCTCATTTCGGAGAATAATCAATAATTCAAGGAAGTCTGTACTCCTTCTGTTTTTGGCGGATAAAGGCGACACCTTCTTTTAGTAAGACATCACCGCTAGGAGCAAGTTGTCGCCAGACCCAAGTGTTCATATTATCCGTGCAATTCACAAAACTCTCCAAAGCAGCATTGCCACGATAGCCGATTTCGGAGAGTGCCTTGAAAATGCCATCCCAATCAACCAGTCCTGTGCCAGGAATGCCCCTGTCGTTTTCGCACAGGTGATAGTGAATCAGATCGTTCCCGGCGCGTTTCGTTGCCTCGTAGAAGCTTTTTTCCTCGATGTTCATGTGATACGTGTCAAGATGAATCTTGATGTTGTCTTCTCCAATCATTTCTTTTAGGCGCAGTGCCTGCTCGCAGGTGTTTATCAGGCAACTTTCGTATCGGTTTACTGGTTCGAGCCCGATCTGAATTCCTAACTCTTTTGCTATGCGAGCAACTATCCTCAGGCAATCCGCAGAATACTCCCACAGCTTCTGTTCTGGTCGGACACGAAGAATCTTTGTGTGCTGTGAGTATATAACTCCCGAGAAACTTTGGGCTCCGATAGTACTGGTTGCCAGAACGCACTTTTTAAGATATTCCACTCCTTTTGCTCTGATATCCTGATCCTCGCTGGTGATGTCAGTGTCACCCAATAGAACTGTTGACGTTACGGCGCTCAATCCGTTTTGTTCAAGGCGCTCTCTAACGGCTTTAGCGTCAAATGTCTCTAAGCACATCAGTGGAATCTCAATGAAGTCCAATCCCATTTTCTTGACACGATCAATCAAATACAGCGTGTCGTTGCTCCATTGGGAACACCACGCATATGCATGAATGCCAAGCTTCATTCCTGCCATTCCACCTTTCTTTTTTGTACTTGCAAAAGCAAGTTATTAGATAGTTTTCAGTTTACCATTCACCCATGGGGTACTTGCCACATTCAGTCGTGAAGTGCAACCGGCAACGATCCGAATTGTAGGTTAACTGAGACATAAAAGCAACCGTTAATTCAAAGGTAGTGAAAATTATTTTTTGTAAATCTGAAATTTGAATAGAGTGGTAAATGGTCATCCTCTAAATTAAAATCATTTAAAAAAATAAAAGAAGGGAAATATCAAATACTAAAATTGAGGATGTTAATATTATATTTACTTTTCATTTCGGCGAAGAGGCAAATTTCTTTTGGTGCAGCCCGTCCGCTATGCCCAGGTAATACTGTTCTGTATTTCCAGTCGCATGTGCATTTTCGGAATTGAGTATTTCTGTTAGCGTCATCCCTGAATAATTAGAGCTGTTAGAGTCATTAGTCTTTATGATCTTTGCGGTGGCCAGGCCTAGTTCATACCAGTCCTGTTTTGATTCATCTTGCTGGTCGTTATTGTCGCCATCTGAACTATTCAGTTCTTGGTTATGACTCATGGACATGCTATCGGTTTTTATTTTGTATATTTTCTCGCAAAGTTTAGCAATCTTTCTATATTTCAACACGTACTGTTCCAAACGGGAGGCTTCGACTTTTGCCGCTATAGATTTCAGTTGTTCTTGTGGTACATCGACAACTCCAGACGTGAGTATAACCGGCATGGGCCCCTTCCCGTGATCACGACCGCTGCTAGCTATTATCAAGCTTTCGGTCACTAGTGTTATAACCGTTGCTGCAATTAACGTTTTCATGATTGATTTCATTGTTTTTCCTCATGATTGTTTTTGTTACATTTACGAGAGTCTTATTTTGATTGGACATCCTCTCGAAACATCATTTTATCCTACTGATCAACTATTGTCCAGAGCATGGACATTTGTTGTACAGAGTTTTACGGATCAAACAAGGGGAATTAATTTAGCTACAAGTGAAGCTTAAGGATAAACGCCTTGAATGGCGATATATAATCGGAAACAATAGTTGTAATAGTACCTGCTTCTAAAAGTGGATTTTACACAGTTCTGTGATGAGATAGTAGGAGCTAATGAGCAGAAAAGTTCTACTGATAAATCTGTAATTACAGAAGCTTCTATGGGGACTTTTGAAGCGTTGCCTGAAGGCTGGAAATTTGAAAAGTTTGATCTTCTATATCCCGCAGAAAACCATGCTTCATTTGTAAAAGCAACTCTAATTATCTGTAATGAAATATTTTGATGAGTTTTTGTTAAAATAAAATATCTGCTACCGTTCCTTCGACCGGTTCCAATATTTTATGACTAATTTAAGGCAAAAAAAATGGTACTCGGGGCGGGAATTGAACCCACGACCAATAGTTTAGGAAACTACTGCTCTATCCGCTGAGCTACCCGAGCACCTGGAATGACATAAATATAGCATTGAATTGTTTCAGGTAAATAGTATATTTGAAAAAGTTTTCCCTAAACTCCAAAGCATAAAAACGTGTTTGAGTATATAGTAAAACGGATATTGTTGGCGATTCTTACGTTATTTGTAATCCTTACCGTAAGTTATATTCTTTTGAGATTAGCCCCGGGAGATCCGTCAAGAAGTTCTTTCCTTGGGGAAAATGCTGCGGGAAGCGGAGGTGTATCTGCTGAAAAAGGCGGACTAATCAGGAACATTTCGATAGAAGAGGAGCTTCACTTAAACAAACCAATCTACATAGGTTTTTATTTATGGATAAAAGAATTCATTTTCCATGGAAATTTCGGCAGGTCTGTCACCGTAGATAAAGGAAAACCTGTGTTTACAGTTATTTTTGACAGACTCCCTGTGACACTGACCATCAACTTCTGGGCAATACTAGTTATTTATCTTGTAGCTATACCATTGGGAGCATTTTCCGCAGTAACTAAAAACAGAAATCTCGATAAATTCGTTACGTTTCTTTTGTTTTTTTTATACTCTCTGCCCGTATTCTGGGTGGCATTGCTGCTTCAAGTTACGCTATGCAAAGGAGGAGTTTACCCAATCTTTCCGCTTAAGGGTATTTCGAATATTGATGTTACGGGGCTAACTACCTGGAAAACGGCTTTTATCTCAGTTTCGTATTACATCCTTCCTGTAGCTTGCCTTTCCTACGCCGGATTCGCTGGAATATCAAGGTACTGCAGGGAAAACATGAAAGATGTAATGAAAAAAGATTACATCAGAACAGCCAGAGCAAAAGGGCTGCCGGAAAGCATGGTTATCTACAAACATGCCCTGAAAAACGCTATAATTACATTAATAACACTTTTTGCAGATCTGATCCCAGGTCTCATAGCCGGAAGCATTATCGTTGAATATATTTTCAACATCCCCGGAATGGGCGACCTTTCAATGTTAGCCTTAAGCAGCAGGGATATCCCCTTGCTTATGGGGCTTTTTTTTCTCAATGGAGCGCTGGTTTTGGCGGGAATTTTGATTGCCGATATCCTCTACATCCTAGCCGATCCAAGAATTAATTTTCAATCAAAGATGTAATACCCTAATTCAAATAATAAATAAGGAGATAAAAAATGAAATTCCTAACAATCGCGGCAATGGCGACGTTTGTCTTTGCATGCGACATTATTTGCGTTGCAGATGAACCGGCATCATTTACAACAAAACAAACTTTCACGGGAGTCGTTGCCCCACTTCTAGAACAGGATATTCTATTTGGATACAATGATGAGTATCGCGGATGGGTAAATTACACTGCAAGGCCAGGGCAACTGTTTTTCGGGGAAGTATATGACACTAATGGAAAACTTATAAGAGAAGGAACTTTGCTTTTACAATTAAACACAGAATACAGAAAGGCAAAATTAGACTTTGCAAAAGCAAAATATCGACAAGACTTAGCCAGTCTGAAACTAGCTAGGCTTAATTATGACAGGTACACCAAACTGGTAAAAACTCACTCTGTAAGCGAGGCTGATTATGAATCAATGAGATCAGCCTACGAGTCAGCTATGGCAACTGCAGAAGCCTCAAAAGCATCTGTACAACTAGCTCAATCCACACTTGATTTTTGTACCTACAGAGCTAAATATGATGGAATTGTAGAGCAGGTTTATTTTCCATTCGGCTGGCTTGCGGCAGAGCTTAAAGTCATGAAAATAGCACCGATCTCTCCTATCGGAGTAAGGATAACAATGGACAGAGCACTTACTTATAAAATAAGCAGGAATACCCCTATTACTATATATCCTGCGGATAGCGACAAGGGCTTTGGTGCTTACCATGGCATGATGATAAGCACAGATGACGGAATACTGCTTACGGTAGACAATTATTTACGAGAACCGAAGACCGTGGAAATCGAAGGGAAAAAAATCCCCATTATAGATAATCTAAGTGCAGTAAGAAATTACAGACCAGAAGGGCGTGCTTCTGTAGACGATCCGCCAGTAATATATGTTTTATGCATTCTTCAAGATGAAAAAGGTTCTTACGTCTGGAAGATAGATAATGAGAAGGCTAATGAGCCGGGCCGTGGAACAGATTACATTGTAACTGTACGCAAAATTTACATCCCCTTTAAAAAAATGTCCTCTGGTAATATTCACTCCCTTACAAGCGTGGTTCTTGATCCCAAACTGGGAATTTCCTACGGAGATATGCTCATCACGAAAGAAAGCGTACCTGCGGGGATGAAAGATGGAGACAAGGTGCTCATAAGCAGTAACAGATATATATTCATGCCAGGAGACAAAGTCAAA
>JAJXWI010000069.1 GCA_021781705.1 bacterium
TTTGAATGATTCAAGTGGTCTATTTCTCCATCGATCTATCTCTGCGTCCATTTCTGATGTTAACCTAGATATTTGTGTCGATGAAACTTCAAATCCACATAATTGCTCGGTTATCTTCATAACTTTCAGGGTTGATACACCCTGTATGTACATTTCAGATAAAGCCAGCCTTAATGCTTTTTCCGACCGAACCCCTTTTTCTATTCTATTCCTTGGCTTTGAGCTGTTAGAAGAAACGAAAGCGGATATGTTTAATATCATTATTACTCCACTGGGCGTTGATTCTCTTCAACCCGGCCTATTCTTGATTGGAACATCAAAGGTTGCCTGGTATGAGAGACTCAAATATCCAAAACTATATCGCCGGCAACTACATTTCCTCTATAACACTCTTTTCATTGCATAGACGCGTTCATTCGATAAAAAATCTATAGTCTTCCTTTGTATTTTTTGTAATAGTAAGTTAAGGAATTGATTTTTCTAAGGCAGTTACTATTGTGATGTTTAGAAAATTAGATCTTTTATGCTTTTACCCGCAGGTATTTTTTCCAATTAAACATAGCAGGGGAGTTTTATGAGCAAAGGTATAGTAAAAGTTACAAAGGAAATAAATCAAATACCGGATTTCTCTTCAATTTCTCTTATCGGTGATCCAGGCTGCGATGGGCTTGGAGCATCCACAATGTCCGTGTTTGCAAAAGCCTTAACTTGCCAGAAAACAGACTTTTCCATAGTTCTGGGAGATATTGTTCATAGGAGCATACCGAGCTTATATACAAGTGTTACTGATTTTGTTAACAGTGTATCTAAAAACTCTGTTTATGTGCTTTGCGGCAATCATGACACTATCCATTATGATGAGCATTTTGGCTTGAGAAACTACCTTCTCTACAATGATAAAGTTTTATTTCTCTTCCTTGACAATTCAAAAAAGAAATTTGAAGAGAATACTCTCAGCTTCATTAAATCGAACATCTCAAAATTCAAAAGAAAAAACATAGTAATTTTCTTTCATATTCCGCCGCCAAGCGCCATTGGCGAAAATACGATCAAACAAGAGGAATGGGAGAAAATGAAAGAGCTAATCCTTCCTTTCCGTGAGAATATCAGATACATAATCTGTGGTCATGTTCATTCGTATTACGAGGATAAAATAGAAGGAATGAACCTTATAGTATCAGGGGGCGGCGGTGCAAAAATTGAGTTTTTAAATCCGAAAATAGATAAGCAAAAAGCTCATCATCATATAGTAAAACTCTTTTTTAATAACGACGATCTCTTGATCCATGAGCATATTCCACTTGAATCTTATAAGTATACCGAAGAACTTAAGGATAAAAACACTCTGAGTTATCTGGAAAATGCTTTTGCTAACGAGTCGAAAGCTCACATCAAATATATGCTTTTTGCGGGGGAAGCTGAAGAGAAAGGATTTCCAGGAATAGCGAAACTTTTCAGGGCGTTGTCTGATTCTGAATATTACCACGCAAAAAATCATTGCTACGTGCTTGGCAAAATGGATACTATTGTGAATAATCTTAGTTCTGCCAGGGATGGAGAGTTGTTTGAAATCGATGTGATGTATAAGGAATATATTGACTACTGCAGGAAAAAGAATCAAGGCTTGTCAACTTGCACTTTCTCAGATTCTCTCGAAGCAGAAAAAGTTCACTACAAACTGATATCAGAAGCATTAAACTCTTATTCGAAAGGCAAAGATGTAGAAATTGTTTCTTATCATACATGCACCTCATGCGGATACACTTTCAGCAGCATATCTTCGCAGGTAAATTGTCCTGTATGCGGCGCGCCTTTTGACAGAATCAAAGAGGTAAAATAAGATGTTGAAGTTTTATTTTAAGTTTGATTATCAGGATACAAAATTTTCTTAGAGTTGGGTAGAAAAACATGCAGAAATTTTTTAAGGATATTAACAAAAAAGAAACGGTATCATGGGCTTTTTTTGATTTCGCAAATTCTTCTTATTATCTTCTGATAATCAGCTTTGTCTTTCCTATATATTTTAAAGAAGTAATTGCCGCGGGAAAATTTGCTGACTTTTGGTGGGGAGCTATCATAAGCATCTCTATTTTGCTTGGCGCACTATTTTCCCCGATTGTGGGAGCAATGGCTGATTACGAAGGAACTAGAAAAAGAAAGTTTGTTATATTTACTTTAATTTCTGTGTCTGGTACAGCTCTTTTATATTTTACCGGCTCGAAAACACTGCTTTTAACCTCATTAATATTTATAACAACCCATTTTTTCTACGAATTAGCAATAGTTATATATGACTCACTGCTCATACAGGTTTCAACGAAAGAAACTGTTGGAAGGATTTCTGGACTTGGATGGGGGCTGGGATATATCGGTGGTATTGTCGCTATGCTGGCGCTAAAACCATTTTATGGTGGCGGCTTTGAAGGCAACCTTGACAGTGTATATAAATTAACATTCCCGTTAACGGCTCTATTTTTTCTTCTATTCTCACTACCCGCTTTCATTTTTATAAAAGAGACCAGGAGTAATAGAGCAAAAATATCTTTAATAGCATTGCTGAAAATTGCCTGCAAAGATGTTTTTGCCACAATAAAAGAAATCAGAAAATATAAAAATATAGCATGTTTTCTCCTCGCGTTTTATTTTGTTAATGACGCGCTCGTTACAGTATTTGCATTCGTTCCTATTTATGCAAAAACTACTCTCTCTCTTTCTGTTTCTGAAATTACAATACTGTTTTTACTGATACAGTTAATAGGATTCCCCTCAACTGTATTCTTTGGATTGTTAAGTGATAAAAAAGGAGCAAAGAAAATTTTACTATCTACAATCACACTTTGGGCGGTAATAATTATTTTATGCGCCATTTCAACATCAAAAGGACTCTTTTATGTTGCATCTGTTTTAACTGGACTTGTAATCGGATCCAGTCAGGCCGTTGCCCGTTCTTGGCTTAGTAAAATCATACCGACAGACAAAAGGAGCGAATTTTTTGGGTTTAACGGCTTTGCCACGAAAGTTTCTGCCACAACAGGTCCTGTTTTATTTGGAACAATATCTTCTATCACGGGCAATCAACGAATTGCCATGATCGCGCTTTTGCCGTTTTTTATTATTGCTTTTATTATATTTGCAAAAATCAAAGAATAAGCACAGTCGTACGAAGAAACATCGATTAACACCCCTAACTGCAACTAAAATTGCCATAAAAGGTAAAAGGCACCACTTTTCAGTGATGCCTCTTACCCTAGGGGGATATATGATGTTTCCCTGAGGAAACAATCGTGTTTTTTCAATCAAAGAACTCTGAATCTGCATTTCAGATTTATTTCACTCTGCTGAAAATAGTCAGAGGATAAAAATAATCAAGAACAATTTTACATTTTTTCTGCAAAAATCGTATTTACTCAGGAAAAAAGTAATTTTTATTATGTTTTTTACCCACCAACCACCATCACCCTACCCTACAAATCAGCCCCTTAAGATAAGATGATTCTGGAAAATTCACGGCAACCGGATGATCCGGAGATTGCCAAAGCTTATGTAGTATCTGAACACTTTTGTTAGCATCTGTAGCCGCGTATGAAATCATTTGCTGGAACAGTTCCTCTCCCATTGGCTGAGAACAAGAGAAAGTAGCAAGTATTCCACCAGCTTTAAGCAGTTTTATGCCAAGCAGGTTTATATCCTTGTATGCTCTTGTGGCCTGTTCTAGATGAGACCTGTCGTAAATGAACTTTGGAGGGTCTAATATTATCATATCAAACTGCTTTCCCATATCTCGGTATTTTCTCAGTTGTTCGGCGACTTTAGCTTCAATCAATTCTGATTTTGTTGAATCAAGGTTATTAAGTTCAATGTTTTTTTTCAGCATCTCAAGCGCCGGACCGGAACTATCTATGCTTGTTACTTTTCCTGCTCCTGCATTGAGTGCAGATACAGAAAAGCCACCTGTATATGTAAAGCAATCCAGAACTTCTCGACCTTTAGCATACTCAGCCACGAGCGAACGATTTACTCTCTGATCAAGATAAAATCCTGTCTTATGCCCGTTTTTAATGCCTACATAAAATTTTAGATTATTTTCTTCTATTTCTACAAGTTCTGGAGGCTCTGTGCCAGCGAGAATTCCAGAAATTAACGGCAGCCCTTCCTTTTCTCTTATTTCCACATCGGACCGTTCATAAACTCCTTTGCACGGCATCAGCTCCTGTAAAACTTCAACAATTATCTTTTTATAATATTCTGCTCCAGCTGAAAGAAATTGACAAACTAGGTAATCAGCAAACTTATCGACTATCAACCCTGGAATTCCGTCAGATTCCGCAAAAATTAATCTGAATGAATTACCTGCAGACGCTATTTGATTCTTCTTTCTGGATTCTATGGAGTAACTGATTCTCTTCGTAAAAAATTCCTTAGTAATTTCTTCTTTAGGTTCAAACGACCACATCCTTATCGCAATTTTTGACTTTGGGGAATATGCCCCGCGCCCCACCATCTCGTTGCTTTCAGTATAAATTTCAACGGTTTCGCCTAGTGCCGGAGTTCCTTCTATCCTTTTTATTGCGCCCGAAAATATCCAAGGATGCCTATATTTTAACGTCCTGCATATTTCCTGTTTTATAATCACAGAAGCCATAATTATTCCTTAAGTTATTTTCTATTTTATCTTTTTCATATACCTTGATTTTTTTTATCCCCAATAGCAAAATCAATAACTTTATTGTTCCGTTCGCATAATAGTCGTTGCATTATGTCTACATTTTTTTGCAATTACGGCAATCTCGTTTGAATCTAGGCAATATTTATCTCCGGCAACATTTGAATAACAATATTGTATTGATTCGATTTTTTATACAAATACGGTTCAGTTATTATTAAGGAATAAAACTCTAAAACTGCGAACCTCTACATGGGGGCTTTTTATAAGATTGAGTCTGGGATTCTTTAATTTTGTCATTTCCCCGATTCTTTTTCTATCTCTTTTTTCACCATATCAATTACTTTTTCGAATTTCGGAGCATTGGCGCTGTTTGCTTCTACGAGAGTCTCATGAGCCTTCAATATCGTTTCAGCTAGATCTTTATTATTATTTTTTTGAAATTCAGAAATATTCGCCCCCTTCACATCAGTTTTTTGAAATGAATCCGACACAAATTTAAAAAGATTTTCTATTCCAACATCTCTAATAAGCCGCATATTTTTCTGATCCGCATTGTGAATTTCAACCTCGACTCCCAACTTTCTTGATTTCAGACCCAGTATGGCGAGAGTACCCATAAATGTGCTGTCCATCCAGGTACAGGAATTAAAGTCAAGAATTATTCCCGAAATAGTTTCCGAAGTTATATTATCAGAAAAATTCTTCAATGAAGGGCTGCATTCAAAATTTGCCCTGCCTTCGACTTTTATTATATAACCGGAATCTTGACGGGCTATCACTATATTACCATTACTCATAAAGCTGTCTCCTGTTGTAGAAACTCAGAGTTTCCGACCTTTTATTGAAACAAAAACCTATTTGAAGTTAAATAGCACAATACAGAACTTTCAATAGCTGAACCCTAACGTCTTCTACGCTAAAAGGAACACTAACCTTCATTCTAATATGTTAACTTAATCGATTATCTCTGCCTATAGTATATCATCGATAGACTTGTTTTCTTTTGTAAAATTTATAATTCTCTCTAATATAAATTGCTATTAGATTCAATGAGTATCGGGGGTAGATAGAGAAACCGGTTTTTGCATATTTTTTTCACAATACGCAACAATTATTGCCCATATATGGTAACCCCAATATCCTCCTCAGTGCATCAAGAGAAAGAAAATCGCCTATATCGACTGACATTTCTGATTTCCAGCTGGTATCTCCTATTTCTTCAACTATTATTGACTTTCCGTAGTTCAAAAGTAAAATCTCTCTTAATTCAAAAGCATGGTATGCCCCTGCACATAACACAACCCTTCTAATTCCTCGTCTTATTGCATCTGTAATATCCATATAAAAACCAGCATCAGCAATATCTATACCAATAGTGTCTTCCACATTCACTTCTTTATCTGAGTTACTTAATAAACTAATGTATGGATCGAAAGAGCATGTTTTTTCCATCGAATTAAGGCAAGCAGTGATACACAATAGCGTTTTATCAGGAAGGTAAGTGTCAAAAAAATCTTCTAAGTATTTTTTAGTTTTGTTAATTTTTTCAATATAGTACCCTAATTTATCATGCTGAAATGTACCTTTAAGACAACCCTTCTTAAAATCTTCTAGTTCAGAAACTACTTTTATTAGATCTTCCAAAAATTCTTTACATGAACTTAGATATTGATGTTTTTCAATTCTGACTGAAAGAGAATTTAATATTTGCTTTATACAAGGAAAGCATGTTGAAAAAAAATCTTCACGCTCTCTTTTAGATAAGGTAGCTTCTAAATATCTTAAAGAACTGCCACTTTTTGATGATAAAGGAAAAATGTACCTTGATATCCTATCCCATAATACATCCTCTATATCCTTCGGCTCTATTCCCTTAGACAAACCATCTACAATTTGCATTATCACTTGATCCAGGTTAGGTGTACCTAGCCATCTTTTGAGCGCCCTCGTTCTGCGGTCTGCGTATTTGAATTTTACTTTCCCTGTTGAAGATTCTCTCTTGGCAAGCTCGCTTATGACCCAGAGAGTCTCACACCTCTCAGAACAATAACGGTCAAATTGTAGATCATTATACACACCACTACATTCGAACAAAAACAGCGTTTCTTCTTTGCTGTGAAATAGCTGCTGTATCCACTCTTGCAATACATCATTCTTATCAGCAATTTGTTTCTTAAATTTTACAGCGTTTTCATCACAAAAAGTGTGATGCTCTGGTAACAGAATTATTACTGTTCCCATTATCTTTATTTTAGTACATCCTATGGGATATGAGTACATTTTAGCTACGATAGTCAACATGCATATTACCAGCCCAATAGTAATTAAGTTTTTACACATTGTCTTATCTTGCCTTTAATCAGAAATCAACTGATAATCTTTCACCCCTTCATTAAGACAGCTTTAATCCTCCTTACCCCTCTGCTGGAGCTTTCTTCTTTTTGTATTTTAAAAATCCCGAAAGATCCAGTACTTGAAGCATGCGGTCCTCCGCAAATCTCTTTACTGAAATCTCCTATAGAGTATACTTTTACCTTATCAGAATATCTGTCTTCGAATAACCCTATAGCACCTTGAGCCTTTGCTTCTTCCACGCTCATTTCAGCAACCGCAACCTGGTAATTTTCTTGTATCGCCTTATTGACCAGATTTTCTATTTCGACAATCTGTTCAGGAGTCATCTTGTCATTATGCGAAAAGTCAAAACGGAGCCTTTCCGCGGTGATATTTGAACCCTTTTGTTCCACATGACAGCCTAAAACCTTCCTTAATGCAGCGTGTAGCAAATGTGTAGCAGTATGTAAAGCGGCGGTCTGTTCGGAATTATCTGCCAGTCCGCCCTTAAATTTCTGTTCAGCCCCCTGCCTTGAAAGTTCCTGGTGTTTTTCGTAAGACTTTTGAAACCCATCCTTATCAACTTCAAACCCGCGCTCTTTTGCCATTTCTTCCGTCAACTCTATGGGAAATCCGTATGTCTCATAAAGGAAGAAAGCTATCTTTCCGCTAATAACTTTTTTCTGAATATGAGGTGGGATTTTCTCAACAACCTTATCAAATTCACGAGTCCCCTTCTCCAGGGTTATGGCAAACTGCTTTTCTTCGTCACTCAAAGCCTTTTTAATAACTTCGGCGTTCCTGGATAGTTCAGGATAAGCATGACAATAATTCTTTATGACGGTTTCGGCCAGCAATGATGTAAATTCACTGCTTATTCCAATTTTTCTTGCCTGACGAATAGCCCTTCTTACCAGCCTCCTCAGAATATATCCCTGATCAACATTGCCAGGAAGTATACCATCGGCAATAATGAATGTAGCAGCCCTTAAGTGTTCAACTATAATTCGTTCATGAGCGCTTCGTTCAACTGAATAGTTTTTGTAACTCCTTACTTCATCAAGAGTTTCAAACAACGGAACAAAAAGTTCTGTCTCATAAACGCTCTTTTTTCCCTGCAAAACAAGTGTTACTCTTTCCAGCCCCATACCAGTATCAACATTTCTCTGTTTTAGAGGTTCAAATTTTCCGTCGCCAGCTTTGTTATACTGCATAAAAACATCATTCCAGATTTCAACCCACCGTTTATCTTGCGGGTCAAAAACAGCAGGTGCCGGTTCGTCTCCTACCCAGTAGAACATTTCGGTATCAGGCCCGCACGGTCCTGTCTGTCCAGCCGGCCCCCACCAGTTATCTTTTTTCCCAAGCTTTTCAATTCTTTGATCTTTGACTCCAAGACTTCTCCACATTGAAAAAGCCTCTTCATCAAATGGAGCATCCTCATCTCCCTTAAAAACCGTAAAAGCGAGTCGTTCAAGCGGTATATTCAGGAATTTTGGGCTTGTTAAAAATTCAAAACTATACTCAATAGCCTCTTTTTTGAAGTAGTCGCCAAATGACCAGTTTCCAAGCATCTCAAAAAAGGTAAGATGACAAATGTCGCCAACTTCGTCAATATCCCCTGTTCTTATACATTTTTGAACATTTGTAACCCTGTTCCCTAGCGGGTGACTTTCCCCTAGCAAAAAGGGAACAAGCGGATGCATTCCGGCTGTAGTGAAAAGTACTGTAGGATCGTTCTCCGGAATAAGAGACGCACTCTTTATTCTTTTATGCCCCTTTTCCTCAAAAAACTTCAAATATTTCTCTCTAATTTCATCGGCTCTCATATTTTAATCAACTCCTAATGTTGGTTCGTAGCTTGTGGTTCATAGTTCGTAGTTACAAGGTAAATTATATTTGCAGAATTTTCTGCGCTCCAATTAAAAATATTCATAAGTTAAACTCGGGTTCACTATTTGGCAAGTTGTTATAGTGCCCCTGAGGTTTGGAGAATTAAGATATAGCAAATGGGATAAAGTTAAAATTAGTTGTTAAATTGGATTTTCAAAAGGGTATCGCTATAGTAAAGGAGGTAAAAAACAAAGAAACCGCAAACTAATAAACAGAAAAACGAACGACTCGCAAATAAGCGAAGAAAATTCTAATTCAAGAAAGGATAAATGCGAAAATGAGATTTTTATTAAAGCCTATATTTGTTACGTTGGTCTTGTCGCTAATGTTAGCACCGATCACGATGAGTGCGTCGTGGGGTCCATATTTTTTCAATCCAATGCCAGATAGTATTAGATTACAGGTAATTGGGACTATACCAGCGTCCCAGGGTTCCCGATATCTAGAATCGAAGACAGCTGCTTATATCGACCTATTTCACCCTCCCACAGCAGAGATGGCAGATCAGACGATGAAGATAGAAATAAAATGCGGAAATACAACAGACATAGATCTAACACATCGTATGCATTATACCAACTTCAACTCAATAGAAGACCCCCGAGGCTATATCTATAAGCGATATATGCTATCATTGGTCACGTTATCACCAAAATCAGATGATACACCTATTATCTCCGCAACCTACAGTATGTACGGGATTCCCCAAATATTCTATAATGATAAGATATTAAAACCAGAACCTGTGGATCTGAACGGAACGCTGATTTTTAGATGGATTCAGTAAAACCAGTATCATAAATTCATCCATGAAAGTTTATAAAAACTAAATCTAGATTAGCGGTTGGCCGTAATCTCTTCCGCAAGCTTTGTTTTTATGCCGAGCTTAAATGCAATACTAAAATCAGTCATAAAAACAGTCGGGTTGGTTGACATCACAAGCTAATTGTGTAACTTTACTAAAACATCAAAACACAACCGGTTTTAGTATAATCACATGGAAGCTTTTACCATAAAGGAAAAAGAAATCTACATTGGAGATTTCAGAGTTCAAGAACTTGCTGAGAAATATGGAACTCCAACTTATATTTACAACGAACAACGGATAAGAGAAAATTTCAGGAGAGCATTCTCTGCTTTTTCTTCGCACTATCCAAATTTTAAATTTTTCTACGCAGTAAAAGCGTGCAATAATCCTGCTATAGTTTCGATATTAAAACAAGAAGGCGCTGGCATTGACGCGGCAAGCGTAAATGAAATTCTATTGGCAAAAAGCCTAGGACTTGATGGCGAGAACGTAATGTTCAGCGGAAATTTTCTCTCTTCCGAGGACATACAGCGCGGCGTCGAAAGCGGAGTAATATTCAACCTTGACGATATTTCATTATTGCCTAGAGTATTAAAATACTGCACTCCAGAAATTCTTTCATTCAGAGTAAACCCTGGTCACGGAAAGAGCAATGTTGGAGATTTTGTAACCAATGCCGGACCAAAAGCGAAATTCGGGCTGCATCCTGATCAGGTAACTGAAGCTTACAGAAAAGCAAAGGCCGCAGGAATAAAAAGGTTCGGAGTTCATATGATGACAGGATCATGCGTTACAGAACCAGAATATTTTGCCCTTGTTACGAAACTGCTTATGGAAATAATCGGAAAGAGTGCAAGAGAACTTAATATTGAGTTTGATTTTATAGATATCGGCGGAGGGCTGGGAATTCCATACAGAGAAAATGAGGCCCACCTGGATATTGAAAAAACAGCGGAACTGGTAGCATCTACATTCAAAGATGCCGTAGAAAGATACGGAATGACACCGCCAAGACTGATGATGGAGCCGGCCAGATATTTTGTAGGCGACGCCGGAATAGTTTTAGGGAAAGTACATGCAATAAAACATTCCTACTCGAAAATCATAGGCACAGATATTGGAATGAATATACTCGTCCGTCCGGCTTTTTATGGAGCCTATCACAATATACTTTTTAATGGAAGAATAGACGATCCTGTTGAAGTGTGCGGGCTCTGCGGACAACTCTGCGAAAACACTGACTTCTGGATAAAAGAAAGAAAGTTCCCGAAAACAGTCCTGGAAGGAGATTTACTAGTCGCCACTGATGCCGGAGCGTATGGCTTTGGCATGAGCTATCAGTATAACGGAAGGCTCAGACCGGCAGAAGTTTTAGTAAACGGCAAAGAAAGCTATCTCATCAGACCAAGAGAAACTTTCGAAGATATGGTAAGAAATACTTCGATCCCTGAACACCTCTTAAAATGAATAATACCTTAACACTTTTCACTTGTCGCTTTTCACCATTAACTATAAACTATTCACTTTCTTGCTTACTATGGTAGACTACAGCGGTAAAAACCAGCCTAAAGCCTCGCTCGTCGGAATCGGCTTTGATAATAAAGATGGGCACAAACGAATTACAAAAGGAGAAAACTTCAATATTTATGGAGGCTCCGAGGAAACACATGACAAGATGGTTGAAACATCTATAAAAGTTAATGAAAAACTTGACTCTAAAGGCAAAAGTCTAGAAGACCTGTCGAAAAACGAATTCATAGATATAATTTCCGAAGCATCACAATGATTAAAGCTTGCACGGGGAAAATTTCCCATACAGATCATTTTCGGTTTTAAGCGTCAAGTTTTGAGCTTAAATTCTAGAATAACCTAACACCCAAAACTTAACACTCAACACTATTAATATGACAGTCAATCTGCGAAAAATAATAGAATCAGCTTTAGCCAAAAGCAATATGCCTGGGGAGATGCACCCATTACAGCTTGAACTGGAAACAGTGATATCATCATTGTTACAGATAAGTAGAATAGATATTTACTTGGAAGAAGAGAGAGTTTTAACGGATATCCAATTAAAAGAAATTGAAACCAAGATTTCAAGACTTATTAACGGAGAACCGCTCTGCTACATAATCGGACATACCCAGTTTAGAGACATTATATTAAAAACAGGGCCCGGCGCCCTAATTCCCAGACCGGAAACCGAACAGATTATTGATGTTGCCGCAAGATATATCAAAAACACTTCTTTCGTTATTGATATAGGTACCGGAACAGGGGCTATTGCCCTCTCAATAGCAAAAGAATTTCCACAAACCAAAGTAATCGGAGTAGATGTAAGCAGCGAAGCACTAAGTTATGCCATAAAAAACAAGGAATTTAACAAAATAGAAAATGTTATTTTTAAAATAAATGATCTATGTTCGGGATTCCCATCAGATTCATTCGACATAATTATTGCTAATCTCCCATACATTTCGGAAGAAGAATATAACGATCTGCCATCAAGCGTATCTTGTTTTGAACCTAAACTTGCCCTGACTCCAGGAAAAACAGGGCTTGAACTGATAGAAAAACTAGTAGAACAGTCAAAATCAGTACTCAAATCGAACGGCTGTATCATCCTGGAAATAGGATATAAGCAGGGCAAATCAGTAAAAGAAATATTAAACAATGCAAACTGTTTTAAGAAAGTTGAAGTTCTCACAGATTACAAAAGTCTTGACAGATTCGCTATCGGCGAAAAAAGATAGGAAGCTAACAAACTTGACACCTATATCTCAAGACTGTAGAAGTTATCCACCCAAAAAGATCCTATAGCCGTTAATGTGGGGTTAAAACTAATTTTCTGTTTGAAATTCAGAAATGCCGAACAATATTATTGGACTTCAATGCGGGTGTAGCATAGTGGTAATGCATCGGCTTCCCAAGCCGACGAGGAGGGTTCGATTCCCTTCACCCGCTCCAATTCATTAGCCTCAAAAATAGCAAAACAACAAGAATCTGACTTAACCGTAAAAAACCTCAATTTACTATAGTTTTAGGCTGAAAGAGGGATAAAGAAGGGATA
>JAJXWI010000070.1 GCA_021781705.1 bacterium
AAACTTGAAAGACACCCTGAAACACATGAAACATTGCTGTCAGGAATGGGAGATCAACATCTTTCTCTTGCGATAAAAAAACTCAAGGAAGAAAACAAGGTAGAAGTACACACCGCCACGCCTAAAATTCCATACAGAGAAACAGTTACTGCTCATGGAGAAGGCCATTACAGGCATAAAAAACAGTCCGGCGGACATGGTCAGTTTGCTGAAGTGTACCTAAAAATAGAGCCTAACGCTAACGGTTACGAATTCAAGAATGCCGTAGTAGGCGGAAATATTCCTAAAAATTTTATACCAGCTGTAGAAAAAGGGGTAGTTGAAGCCATGATAGACGGTCCTCTTGCAGGATGCCATGTCCAGAATGTCGTGGTTACTGTATATGATGGCAAATATCATGATGTCGACTCCTCGGAAATGGCGTTCAAGATTGCTGCGAGAGCCGCATTAAGAGATGCCATAGAAAAGGCTAAACCTATTCTACTTGAGCCTATTAAAAATGTAAAAATCTATATACCAGATCAGTACATGGGAGATATCAGCGGTGACCTCAATCACAAACGCGGGAGAATCCTCGGAATGGATGTGGAAGAAGGTTTGCAGGTCGTTAAAGCTGAAATACCGCTCGCAGAACTTTCAAAATATGCCACGGAATTAAGGAGCATTACTCAGGGTAACGGCTCTTTCGAGATGAGTTTTGCTAGATATGAAATGGTTCCTTCTAATGTAGCCAGAGACATAATCGAAAAGCACAAAAAAACAACAGAAGAAGCAAACAGCTGATTTTATTGCACTGCAAAGGGATACTCGATTTTCTGACTTGAAATAAGTTCTCGAGATTCTTTGTTGTTTGTCTTTTTCTTGTTTTAAAACACGTTAAAAATATAGAGACGAGCTAAATATCATAGAAGCGGACTATATTATAAAAAACAATTACATAGGTCATACAAGCTGTGAACTATTAACTGAGAACTAACAACTAGGACTGTATTATGTTAAAAAGCATATGCGTTTTCTGCGGTTCTTCTCCGGGGGCAAGGATCGAATACATGCGAGTCGCCGAAGAAATGGGAAAAACTCTGGCTGAAAATAATATTCGCCTGATTTATGGCGGCTCAAACATCGGGCTTATGGGAATAATAGCAAAAACAGTACTCGAACACGGAGGCAAAGTTACAGGCGTAATGCCCGAACACCTTGTTGATAAAGAAATAGCGTTTAAAGAAATTACTGATTTCAAAATGGTCAATACCATGCACGAACGGAAAGCAGTAATGGAGAAACTCTCCGACGGTTTTATCGCAATGCCGGGTGGCTTCGGTACTATGGATGAAATATTTGAAATTATCACATGGGCTCAGCTTCAATTGCATATGAAACCGTGCGGCTTCCTGAATATCTCAAACTATTACGACAGGCTTTTCGATTTTATAAACCATGCCATTGACGAAAAATTCATCAATGCAAGTTACAGGCACCTCTTTCAAATCGATTCCGATCCACAAAACCTTATTAAAAAAATGCAAGAATATCAGCCGTTAATAATCGATAAGGCAAAGCTGGCGAAGAGCCAAAATGTAAAAGACACTTTATTTTAATACACTGAACATAGATAATCATGTTTTTCTACGACACAACTCCTTCAATGCTTAAATATATCAAGCAAATATTGCCAATTTAGAATTTTATTATACACTCAAAGAAGCGTAGTGTTGACTTTTGTCCAATCTATATTTGAGGGCTTAATTATGTTTAGTATAACTGAAATTCTTAATTTAATGCCTGATCTTAAAGCATCAGACTTATTCATAACGGCGAATAAAAAGCCAATGTTTAAAATAAACTCTACCCTTGAAATCAACAAAAACATGGAAACGATTACAGAAAACCAAATTTGTGATTTTAGGTCAAGTTTGTTATCGGAAGAACAAAAGAAAATCTACACCACTCACGGAAATGTAGATGCTCACTATAATACAGATAAGGGTTTCAGATTCCGCATCAATTTTTTTATATCTAACTCAAATTCAGAATTGGTGGCAAGAAGACTCCCGTTCTGGGACTTAAAATTCAGTGAATTAAAAATCCCTTCGCTAGTTGAAAATTACTGTAATTTTTCTTCTGGTTTAATTCTTGTTTGTGGAGCCGCTGGAGCAGGAAAGACTACTACCTTGTCAGCCATGCTTGACTATATAAATGAAAAATATAAGTACCACATATCCACAATAGAAGATCCTATAGAATATGTTCATAAGGATAAAAAGTCACTGGTAAGTCAGAGGGAAATAGGTACTGATGTTTCCGATTTTTCAACGGCATTTAACAATGTATTAAGAGTAAGCCCAAATGTTATTATAGTCGGTGAAATTCGGAGTATAGAGTCAATTGAAACTGTAATAAGCGCGGCTATGAGCGGCCACTTAGTTATATCCTCCATGTACACAGGAACTGTCATTCAGTGCTTGCAGAGGCTAGCAAGTAGTTTTTCAGGGACTGAATCTCACAGAATATTATTGGGATTATCTTTGTGTCTCCGGGGAATAATAGCGCAGAGACTTGTTTTAAAAAATGATAGATCAGGAAGTATTCCAGCCTTTGAAATGCTTAATGTTACGCCACTAATATCTAAACACATTGCTAATGGAGCAATATCTGACATTGAAGAAGTTATGAGAGCTGGAAATGAAGAAGGGACTATTACCTTTGATCGCTACCTTTCAGAAATGCAAAGCGGCGGTTTTATAACTTTTGAAGAGGCCTATAAAGCTGCTACTAATAAAGATGAATATAGTCTTATTGTTTCTGGGATGGAAACTGGCGTAAAGAATGTTAGAGAACAATCTGGGACTTTCAAACCGTTTGATAAAAAAATAGACATAAAAATACTTCTTAAAACAGCTGTTTTTAATAAGGCCAGCGATTTAATTCTTACTGCGGGATCTAGCCCATCTATACGTATTAATGGTACAATGCAATATCTGGAGACTGGTGTTCTTGATCTTCATGACACAAGGAGACTTTTCTTTAGCATTCTTTCAAGCAGCCAGAGGGCTTTTTTTGAAGAGAATAAGGAAATAGATCTGTCGTTGAGTATGAAAATTGATTTTGACCAAAAAACTGGAGATTTATGTCGCTTTAGAGTAAATGGTTTTTTTCAAAAAGGTAATATCGCAGTTGTTATAAGAGTAATTCCCAATGAGATTCCCGATCCGGATTCTTTGCGCCTCCCAAATGCTCTTTTAAATGTAATAAATAAGCCATGCGGGCTCATTCTTATAACTGGTCCGACAGGCCATGGAAAAAGTACTACTATTGCAAGCTTAATAAACTTAATAAATCAGACACGCCCTGCCCATATTATAAGCATTGAAGATCCAATCGAATATGTCCACGTAAATAAAAAATCTATAGTTGAACAAAGAGAGGTCTTTTCCGATACCAATAGTTATGCTAACGGTTTAAAGTATGTGCTTAGGCAAAATCCTGACATTATAATGATTGGAGAAATGCGTGATCGAGAAACTATAGCAACAGCGCTGACCGCCGCTGAAACTGGCCACTTAGTATTATCGACTCTTCATACGGGGAGTTCGTATCTAAGTGTGAATAGAATAATAGATTCATTCCCGAGTGATCAGCAGAATCAAATAAGGATTCAACTTGCTGGTACATTGTTATGCGTTACCTCCCAAAGGCTTATTCCCACGACCGAAAAGAGCTCAAGAGTTGCTGTTTTCGAAGTATTGTTAGGAACTCCAGCCATCAAGTCTCTGATAAGAGAATCTAAGATACATTTGATACCTACAGCAATGGAAACAGGCGCCAAGGATGGGATGATAACTATGGATAGGGCGCTTGCAGATCTATATGAGGAAGGGATTGTTTCGGAAGAGAATATTACCCATATTCTTACAGAGATCGATTTTTCAGGTAAAAATGATGCAAAACACTAAATACATACTCAATGATGAAGTGGAATTTTAGCAATATAGACATTTAGTCCATCGATAGAGACATAAGTTATGACCGAGCAGGAAACAATTATAATTTTGAATATGCTTTCTGGAATAGGTTATTCTAGGTACAAGACTCTCTTAGAGCATTTTGGAAACGTTTCTAAATGTTTTGATTCAAGCATAAAAGAACTTTCGTCGATGCCAGGGATCGGGGATGCTTTGGCTGCAATTATTCTTGGTTGGGAAAAGCTTGTCGACCTTAAGAAAGAATTATCAATAGTGGAGCGTGGCGGAGCAAAAATCTACACGATCATTGATGGAGGATATCCGGAACAATTGAAAGAGACACAGGATGCACCATTATGCCTTTATGTTAGAGGCGATATGAGTTGCGACTTTAATTCGACAATAGCTGTAGTAGGTTCCAGAAAAATGACTATGTACGGAAAGGAGGCTACGGAATTGATAGCTTCTCAACTATCTTACGCAGGTTGGACAGTCGTTTCGGGATTGGCTTATGGGGTAGATGCTGCTGCGCACCAAGCTGTAGTAAATGCAAAAGGCAAAACCATCGGTGTGCTCGGCGGCGGACTCGCTAAATTTCATCCGCAGGATCATGTTAATCTTGCAAGAAATATGATAGAGTGCGGCGGGGGAGTACTCAGTGAATTTCCTATGGAATGTTCTCCTACAAGACGTTCATTTCCCATGAGGAACAGAGTGATTTCCGGACTTTCAAAGGGTGTGATTGTTACGGAAGCCGGACTTCAGAGCGGTGCCTTGATTACGGTAGACTTTGCGCTTGAGCAGAATCGCATGATATTTGCGATTCCAGGAAGGATAAACAATCCCACTTCGCAAGGATGCAACAGGCTTATAAAAAATGGCGCAAAGCTTGTAGAGTCAGTTGAAGATATTTTTGAAGAATTTGAATTCCTACCAGGGTTTGAAAAGCCGAATATTATTGATACTCAGGGTAGTCAGGCGTCCCAGCCAGTTCAGAAAAATCAGATCCTATCTGATGATGAAAAGAAGATTGTCGGGATTATTGCAAACGATGAGAAAGGAATTGATCTTATAGCTGGAGAAACAGGATTACCCATAGGAAAACTTCTTGCGTTGCTTCAACAGCTTGAGATAAAAAAGATTATAAAACAGCTTCCGGGAAAAGTATATAAAATAAACAATTAAAAAAATGGAGGTATTTTCATGGTAGAGTTTGTCATTGTCACTGTAATAATTATCCTGTTGATCGCCATAGTAGTCGGGATATACAATAAACTCATCAAACTCAGGAATAGATACAAGAATGCTTTTGCTCAGATAGACGTTCAATTAAAGCGCAGGTACGATCTTATTCCTAATCTCGTAGAGTCAGCAAAAACTTACATGAAACATGAGCGGGAAACCTTGAAAAATGTCATAATGGCCAGAAATCAGGCTTTTTCCGCAAATAAACAGGCTGCTGCCAACCCGGGAGATCCTTCAACAATGAAAGATTTGCTTGGTGCTGAAGGCATTCTTTCCGGAGCGATGAGTAAATTGTTTGCTGTTTTTGAGCAGTATCCGGATTTAAAAGCTAATCAGACGATTGCTCAGCTAATGGAAGAGCTCACATCTACAGAGAACAAGGTTTCATTCGCACGTCAGGCATACAATGATTCAGTTATGTCATACAATACGGCTCGTGAAACATTCCCTAACGTTTTGCTTTCCGCTCCCTTCGGATTTAACGAAGCTGTTTTATTTGAAGTTACAAATGAAGTGGAACGTGAAGCCCCAAAGGTAAAATTTTAAGTTTGGAGCATCTGGTCTTAAAAGCAGATTAAAAATCAACTCAAGTTCGATGCTTGAAAAGTCTTGAGGCAAAATGGATTTTTTTACTCATCAGGATAGGGCGCGCAGGAACACTTTTCTTCTTGTAATTTACTATATCATCGCAGTTTTTCTGATAATCATGGCTGTGTATGGCGCATTTGCCCTTGTTTTTCTTGGTGAAAAAGCAGGGCTGGGTACTTATAATCTGAAATGGGATAAGCTTTGGCATGGTGAACTTTTCTTATGCGCGATAAGTGGAACTCTCCTGGTTGTAATAAGCGGAACAGCTTATAAAATTTTACAACTGGCATCTTCCGGCGGAAGCGCAGTTGCGAATATACTCGGAGGCAGTCAGATTTCTCAAGTAACACTGGATCTCGACGAAAAAAAGGTACTTAATGTTGTTGAAGAAATGGCGATTGCTTCAGGCTTGCCCGTTCCGCCTGTTTTTGTCCTCGAAAAAGAAATGAGCGTGAATGCGTTTGCCGCAGGTTTCTCCCATCAGGATGCTGTAATAGGTGTTACTAGAGGATGCATAAGCCGCCTTAACCGCGATGAGCTGCAAGGCGTAATAGCCCATGAATTCAGCCATATTCTCAATGGAGACATGAGATTGAATATCAAGCTGATTGGAATTCTTAACGGTATACTTGTCATTGCTATAATCGGGTACTGGATTATGCGTCTTACATCAAGCAGCAGCAGTAGTTCCTCATCCAAAGGCAAAAAAGGAAGCAATCCTCTTCCCATTCTAGGGCTATTGCTTATGATTGTCGGGTACATTGGCGTATTTTTTGGCAACCTGATTAAAGCTGCGGTTTCGCGCCAGCGCGAATTTCTGGCGGACGCTTCTGCAGTGCAGTTTACCCGTAACCCCAGCGGTATTTCAGACGCGTTAAAAAAAATAGAAAAAGGTTCTTATGGCTCAGTAATTGGATCACCAAAGGCGCATGAAGCCAGCCATATGTTTTTTGCTAACGGCATGAGCGGTTTTTTCGCTGGTTTGTTTAAGACGCATCCGCCTTTAAAAGAACGTATAAAACGCATAGATGACTCCTATGTCGAAGAGTTAAAAACTATTGAGAGTTATCATTCGGTTGCATCCCCATACAGTGTCGGATTTTCCGAAGAGATTCAGCCTCCGGCAAAATTCAAAATAAGACCAGAAGAGATAATATCAAGAATCGGCACCCCGACGTCAGGACATGTCGCCTATGCTTCTATAATTTGTTCCAAAATTCCGCCTGTCCTTTTGAGTATTGCGAAAAATGAATCAGGAGCAATGGCTGTTATTTATGCTATGCTGATAGATGATAACACTGAGGTCAGAGAAACCCAGATTTCGATGTTAAAAGAAAACATTGAGATTTCTGTCTTTAATGAAACGCTTCAGATACTTCCGATAGTTTCAAAAATGTGGCAGGGGTTGCGCCTCCCTTTGATAGATTTGACAATTCCTTCTTTGAAAATGATGTCAGAAAAACAGTATGACACATTTATAAAAACGATTGAATTTCTTGTTTCATCAGATAATCGGGTAAAACTTTTTGAGTACACGGTTACAAAAATTATTCGCAGAAATTTAGATATTATATTTGGCAGGGCGAAGCTGTCACTCCCTCAATATAAGAGCATCAAAACTCTTATCCCTAAATGCGAAGATCTTCTTTCCCTCCTCGCTTATTCCAGCACTTGTGATATTGAGAACGCTAAACGCGCGTTTGACAGGGGTGCAGAAAGGCTTGGCGCAGTCATGAAAATTCGCAGCCCTGATGATTGCAATGGAAAACTATTAGATAGCGTTTTGAGCGAATTAGCTTTAGCAGTATCTCCAGTAAAACGCATGATTATTGAGGCTTGCGTAGCCTGTATTACTACCGATAATGAAATTACTATTGAAGAAGCGGAGCTTTTGCGCGCTGTAGCGGTTACGCTTTACTGCCCTATTCCTCCATTCCTGCCCGGGAAAAATTAAACTGAGTATTTCGAATTGACTATTTGTTTAATAAAAAAGTCGGATACTATTTACAAAAAGAAAATTAAATTTATCAGATATTAATCATAATTTATGAACGTAAAAATAGTTAAAGCTTTGTCTTGTCACGGCTATATAAAATCAAAGACGCACTTGTTTCCGGAGTATATTGTAGAAGCTGGAGTTACCCAGCCCGGAATCAAGAAAATGCTCAACCGTCTTGAGATACCATGGGATAGTGTGGCAGAGATCAGAGAAAAGAAAGCTAAAATATCTGACCTAGGAAGCGATAATGCAAAATATGCCGGACTGATTGCCGAATTTAACGTAAGCCTCAGGGATGCCGTCGAAAACAATATTCACAGCGACGACGATTTTCCACTAATGATTGGAGGAGATCACAGCTCGAGCATAGGCAGTGTCGCTGGCATTTTACAGAAAAGGCCTAACTTGGGGGTGTTATGGATTGATGCGCACTCGGATATCCACACACCGGAAACAACTGAAACGGGATGGGTTTATGGTATGCCGGTAGCAGTACTGTGCGGACATGGTAATAATCAGCTTCTCGAAGTAATGAAGGGAAAATATGTAAAACCTGAAAATATTTGCCTTTTCGGGGTTCGCTATATTGAGGAAGGTGAGTGGAAAAACATCAGAGACTGGGGCGTTAATATTATCACCATTGACGAAATTGACGAATTGGGAGTATATCCATGCTATCAGAAGGCTATAAAAATGGTTAGCGAAAAGACAGATTATCTCCATGTGAGTCTTGACATTGATGTGGTTGACAAAATGTTTGCCCCCGGAGCTACAGAACCGACTCAGGGAGGGCTGACTTTCAGGGAGATCAACCTTATTGCAAGAAAGCTTGGCGCCAGTGGTCTTGTAAAATCTATGGATCTGGTAGAAGGAGAGCCGGATAAGGATATCAACTACCAGACAGGAAAATTGTGTTTGCAGATACTGGCAAATGTGCTAGGAGAAAAATATTCCGAGTATGATATGTATCTAAGTGAAAACAGCATATAACTAAGCATAACATCAAATAGTTACATATTTTATAATATTTTAAAATTAGTAGGTTTGATCTATAAATCTCATTTGATTAAAAACATGGAAGCCTCAATATTAAATATGCCATGTCTTATTTAATGTTGCACTTCTAGCTTGAACCCAAAAAAGGAGGAACTTAATGAAACATAATCCATTGTCTCTCAGTCAATATATGTACGAAACAGTCGCAGCTGGAGCTACGAATCAACTTCCTATATCTTCCGTGTGTAACGCCAGTTGCATTTTCTGTTCAAACAACATGAATCCCTTTCACATTCACAGGATCGGTTTTAGATCCCTTGACGATGTAAAGAAAGGAATAGCTTTGCTGGATCCTAACACTAAGACTGAGATACGTTTGGGAGACAGTCTTCCCGGAAGGATTTCTGAAGGCGAAGCTCTGCTTCATCCGGATATTTTAACGATACTTAAGTTAGTTCGCGAAAAGGTTCCGGGTAAGGTCATTCAAGTCAACACAAATGGGACTTTGCTTACAAAAGATTTCATAGAATCTTTGATTCCCTTCAAGCCTATGAAATTCACAATATCATATCATTCCGACAATTTTGAACACTGGTGTAAAATTTTTAATTTTGCCCCAACCCAAGGCAGGGAAAAGTATGAGACAGCCAGAAATTGTTTCTTCCTTTTGAAGAAAAATGAATTTGTCGTTGAAGCCACAATAGTGCCTCTTCCTACGCTTGTCGGCTATGATGACCTTGAAAATACTATAAAGAGTTTAAGGTGTTACACTAAGAATATCTTGGTATATGCTCCTGGCTTCAGTAAACTGGTCAATCCTGAATTAAAAAAGATTTTGAATGTTGACTATTATGAATTGAGCAAGTTCCTAAAAACAATGATAAAGAAATACAAGGTTTCTTTGAGTTTCTTTACGGATCCATTGAAACCTTTGGACTTTTTTCCTCATAGTTTTATGATGCGATCATGCGACAGTAACTTCAAGAATGTTTCCTGGCTTTTCTCTAAGGCTGCCTATAAGAGATGTAAAAAAATATTAGAAGGATATGCTTCTTACGTGCCGAATAACCATTATGCAGTTCAGGTTGATAACAAAACTTATGGAGGCAATATAAGCGTGGCAGGCCTCCTTACGACGGATGATTTTGATAAAACTATCGGCAGAACATTGAATGAATTTGCTGGTAAAGATGTCAAAATAGACCTCATTATTTTACCGAGGATTGCTTTTGACAGGTATGGAGATGACTTGAAAGGGTGCAATTATTCTACACTTACAGAAAAGTATAAAATCCCAATATGGTTAGGATGACGTTCGTTATCTTTAACCTTTATGTAAACAGTGCCCTGCTTCAAATATTGAAAAAATAAGTTAAACTATATTTCATAAAAACGAAGTAATTCCTAAGATATCCCCTCGTACAAAAAATAATGACAAGTGAAATAGCAGAAAAGCACATAAGCCATCACATAGAGATGGCGCAAGGAGCATAAAAAGGAGCGGCAAATAAAGCATGGATAAGGTTAGATTCAGACACAGTTTTGCATTTAAGCTTAGTTTATATATCATAACGTGCATTGTAGTTACTTTCTTATCGGTTTTGGTATACAACTACTATGTGTGCAAAGATATTATTATGAATGAAATGAAGAAAGATGTCGGAACCCTAGCCGCTTCGGCTCTCAGAGAAGTTAGTGGAGCTTTTCATGCCGCTCAACAAATTACAGAAGATATATCATCTACTTTAGAAAATAGGAAAATTACTGAGAAAGAGTTATTAGGATTATTAGAGGACGTCGTCAGAAACAATTATGAAATTTATGGGTGCACGATAGCTTTTGAGCCCTATTTTTTTGACAAAAAGAAGTATTATTTCGATCCATATTTCTATAAGCCAAACGGTGTTTTGAAATACGATGATAACAATAATGAAAAGGAATACAACTATTTCAAATGGGATTGGTATGCAATTCCTAAAAAAATGAATAAAGGGGTATGGAGCGAACCCTATTTTGATAAAGGTGGCGCCAACATACTTATGGTGACATATTCTGAACCGTTTTATAAGACTACAAGCGGAGAGAGAGAATTTTGCGGAGTTGTTGCATGCGACATTGATTTAACCTGGCTGGAAAAACTTCTATCGGACATAAAAATATTTAAAACTGGATATGTTTTTATTTTGTCATCAAAAGGCACCTATATTGCCAACAACAATAGAGATCACAGAAAGTTAGAGGGGAATATTTTTTCTTTGGCAAATAGCAGAAGAGACATCAAACTGGAAAGACTTGGTGAAAGAATGACTAGTAACAAAATAGGGTTCGAAGAATATTATTCCTATGTTTTAGAAAAAAAGTGTTTTATATCTTACGCACCTTTAAAAGAGACAGGTTGGTCTATAGGCATAGTAATTCCCAAGGATGAACTCTTTTATGATTTGCGCACTGTCACATGGAAGCTTTTTGCTATAGGCTTGGCCGGCTATATACTAACGCTACTTCTTGTAATTGTTTTAGCTCACAAATTGACAATGCCCCTCCGCACTCTAGCAGGCACTACTCATGAAATAGGAAAAGGAAATTTTAATGCTAAACTACCATCAATTGACGCTACAGATGAAACAGGTGTACTAAGCCGTTCATTTCAGATTATGCAGGAAAGCCTGATAAAGTACATAGCTAACTTGCAGAAAACGACTGCAGCTAAAGAAAAAATCGAGAAAGAACTTAGCATAGCTCGTGAGATACAACAAAGCTTAATCCCTCATAAATTTCCGCAATTGAAACAAATTGACTTATATGCAACTCTGATTCCGGCAAAAGAGATCGGAGGAGATATTTACGACTTTTTCTTTGTAGATGAAAAACATCTTTGCTTTGCAATAGGAGATGTATCAGGAAAAGGAGTTCCTGCCGCTCTATTTATGGCTGTTACTAAAACATTATTGAGAGCCAAGATGAGCATTACAAAGGATCCTGCGCTGGTATTCAATGCCATGAATGAAGATTTGCATAACGATAATGAATCCTGTATGTTTGTAACATCCTTTTTAGGCGTACTTAATATAGAAACAGGACTTCTTGAATATTGTAACGCAGGCCATAACCCGCCACTTCTTTACACAGCCCGTAAAGGGTTTTATTATTTTTATCCCAAAAACACTAATCCCCCGCTTGGAATCATGTCAGATATGACTTACACAGGAAATAAACTTGAACTTTTACCAGGGGATATATTTTTCCTGTATACTGATGGCATTACCGAAGCCATGAGCATTGACAACATCCAATTTTCTGAAGAAAAACTGCTGGATGTCCTTGTTAAGAACATGCATGAACCGGTACTGAGTATTGTTAATAATGTAAAAACGGCCGTTGATCAACACGTTTCAGGAGCGGTACAGTCAGATGACATAGCCATGCTCATTTTTAAGTACAACGGCTAACTATTTAACGAAGAGATGTGATGCACCTACAAGCCTATCTTCACAAACACTTTTCAAACAAGAAAATCATTCTTGTCGGAAATGCGCAATTTGGCGCTGACTGTAGTCACCTGATCGATTCCCATGAACTTGTTGTTCGCTTCAATATTTTCAACAATCTTTCGTTTCAGCAAGGGAAAACGGGATCCCGAATGGATTACTGGTGTGTAAATTTAGTAAGGAAGGGAGACGGTATAGTAGGGGACGAATTGTGTCGTTACGTGAAAAAGAATTACCCTGAAATACTCCTCATCACACCCTGTGAAAATGACGGTTCTTCTCCCAAATGGAAAGTGAAATTAATATGATAACAGTCACGGGCTCTTTGATCCAATTGTTGCGACGAGCGACAGAGGCCCATTCTCACAATTGGATGCGCCCGTTTCTGCAATATCAAAA
>JAJXWI010000137.1 GCA_021781705.1 bacterium
CCAATTTTACCGGACAACAATGATTCGAAGTAATGTATCAAAAGATTGTCGAAACATCGTAAGATTTGATAAGATGACATAACGTAGTTAGTTTCGGAATCCTATGACTAAAGCTATGCTGACAATGGAGAGAATAACCAGCATAATCCCTATTCCAATAAAGCATCCCTCTATAGGACGATAGGAATTGACATATTCTTTTTCAAAATCATAGAGATCATCTTCATTTTCCATCTTCATTTTTTTACAAACAATTAATATTAAGATAACTACAGTAAGTGTGCTTATCATACAAAGAAGCAAAGGATAAAGATTTTTTCTTGCTTAATCCTACCTAAATAAAAAGCGTTTGGCCTGCGAAAATGTCTTGCTATAATAAGTATTTGTGTGCCGTTAAAAGAGCTAGTTTGTGCAAATATTTTCAGAGATACAAGATATCGCCTTGATGATTTTTTTTCATAATATCTTTTTATTTAACGCAATAGGCAAAACAAGATTCCCTCAGTTGTCAGCTATTTATGAAGGTCTTAACTTCAAAATTTGTATGATTTCTGAAGATATTTAGTGTTTTATTTTTTTTAATTTTCATGTATGTCAGTTTGAATGAGATTGATGTATATTTACGCATAAATACAATGCAAATATACATTCAATTGATGATATATGCATTCAATTGATATTATTTTTTACAAGTCATACACCATGTTTTTATGGTAGGGAATCGTATTGAACAAATAATCAAAGAATTATTCAATGAAAATGTAAGACAATTTTCATTGAAAGTAGGAATCCCAAGTGGACAAGTATCTAATTATATTGGAGGTAGAAGTAGTTTACCAAGAATTGATGTAATCGAAAAAATAATTCTTTCAATTGATAGCATTAATTCAGATTGGCTGATCACAGGAAGAGGTGAAATGCTGAAAAGAGAACAGAATCAAGAGCAAATTAAAGGTGATATAGAACAATATCTCGAGAAAAAATTAGATGAAAAAGAAAAACGGATAGAAGAATTATTAATGGCGGTTGGAGGACTAACCAGAGAAAATAAGTTATTGCATGAACAACTGATACGTCAAGCAACGAACTATATTGTTTCAAATATGACAGAAAAAGGAGAACCCCAAATAATTGAGAAAAGGGAGAAGCCAGAATAATCTACATTTCAAATCACTATCAGCCGACAAAAATCAAATTTTGCCGGTTGATAGCGCTGCAGGAAAATTCTTGGCAGAACACATTCCTTCCATACGGGGATACCGTAATATGGGGTAGGTGATTCTCGTTGACAAGATAAAATATTTTGGACTTTCTCGTTTTCCGATATTGTCCGATTTTGTTTTTACGCGTATTTAATTGCCATACAAGAGTAGATTGATGAATTTTGTCTTGAAAAGTTTCCGGGAAAATACGGAATTATTTCAATTATGATATATGTCTAAATAAACATAGACTTATGTTATATTGTATTATAACTTAAGTTATATTACGGATCAGATGACATTGTTGAGGGGAAAGGAAAAAAGAAAGATATTTGCAGGGAAAAAAGAGACTATGACTGCAACGAGAGAGATCAATCAGAATTTATTAAAGCTTGTTTTACCATCTGAGTTATTTGATTATTTTGAGATAACTGATTTGAAGGTAGAAGATCAATCGGTACATGTATTTTTTGATGAACGGGATATAAAACCCACAGCTTATCTGGGAGAAAAGCTTACCTCAAAAGGATTTCATCAACAAGTAACGATACAAGATTTTCCACTTCGCGATAAAGCTGTTTTTCTGCATGTGCGTCGAAGGCGATGGCTGGTAGAATCCACCAAAGAGGTTGTGAGTAGGGATTGGGATTCCGTAGCAGAAGGAACGCGTTACACGAAAAGTTTCGCGGCTTTTTTAAAAGGATTACTTGGATAATCACTCCGCACTACATCTGGAAGCCATTCAAACCCTGCCACTCGAATCAGCGATACTTCTGGATTTCTATGCCCGTATCTTTGAGCAAAGAACCAAAGAACTTAAAAAGTTATCCGATGTGGTGGTTGTGGATGGATATTTTTCCAGGGAACTATTTGTTTCCAGGCTTTCTTGTGGAACTGATGTTATCTCCCGCTTTCGGGATGATATCATACAAACGCAGAAGGCAGGTAAACAAGGTCTACCTAAAACAAATGGCGAAACTGTTAATCTTTCCCATTGAGACATGAATCACTTTTCCCTGGAAACAGGAAAACGATGATTTGCGCCTGTACACTGCCGTGGTTCACGCCGTTGCCCTGAAACGTACCGTGAGCGTGATTTTTGTCGAATTTCTCAAACAGGGAAAAATCACTTCTTCCAAAGTCTACTTCTCAATTGACATGCAAATGGAAGCAACCGAAATTCTTGAAATGTATCAAATGCAAGGGAGAAATTGCAATGCGAGAAATTACTTTACTTATAGATATTTATACACGATATCGAATGCAACAACTAATAGAAAGATGGCAAAAGCTTTTTTGAAGATGGTGGTAGGTAGTTTCACTGCAACAATGGATCCGAAAAAGGCTCCAACAACAATTCCAATGGCGATGAGACCTGCATAGAGAAAATTGAGATGTCCTGAGTTGGCATAGACGATGACGCTTGGAAGCCCAACCGGCAACTGAAGTGCAGCCAACGATGTGGCAGCAGCTGCTTTGGGATGATAGCGAAAAATCTTTACCAATGCCGGAACAATCACGCTACCACCTCCTTT
>JAJXWI010000011.1 GCA_021781705.1 bacterium
TGCCTCTTTGGCTTTATCCTGCAACTCCTGGGCTTTAGCTTTCGCTCCTTCTATCGCTTTCTCTACTGTTGCCTTGGCTTGGGTTTTGGCGTTTTCTACTGCCTCTTTGGCTTTATCCTGCAACTCCTGGGCTTTGGCTTTGGCGCCTTCTATCGCTTTCTCTACCGTTGCCTTGGCTTGATTTTTGGCATTTACTACTGCAGCCTTGGCTTGATCCTGCAATTCCTGGGCTTTGGCTTTGGCATCTACTATCGCTTTCTCTACTGTTGCCTTGGCTTGGGTTTTGACATTTTCTACCGCAACTTTGGCTTTATCCTGCAATTCCTGGGCTTTGGCTTTAACCTCTGTTACAACTTTTTCCTGTAACTCTTTAGCTTTGGCTTTTGCATCTACTACAGCTTTTTCCACCGTCTCTTTGGCTTTGTCTTGCAACTCTTTAGCTTTGGATTTTGCTTTATCTTGCAATTCCTGAGCTTTAGCTTTAGCTTCCGCTACAGCTTTTTCTTGCAACTCTTGAGCTTTGGCTTTGGCATCTGCTACAGCTTTTTCTACCGTTGCTTGGGCTTGGGCTTGCAATTCTTTGGCCTTGGCTTGAGCTTTAGCTTGAGCTTCTTTCAATGCAGCTTCAGCTTTGGCTTTGGCACTGTTTAACAGATCATCAAAGAAAGACATATTTACAACCTTTATTATCTCACATTTCTTGGGAATTTATTTTAGAAATTCATTCCCACGAATACGCAAAATTCTCTTTTTTATCGGTTCTTATTGTAACCTTCTTAATTTCTTTTCCCTCAGACAAACGCATTAAATACTTATTGCTTATCTCAGGCAAAATATTATGCGTTAAGATTGCATCAACCATACGCGCCCCGCTCTCGAGTTCTGTACATTTTTTTGCTATCTGTTTTACGACTGAATCATCATAAACAAGCTGTATATCTTTATCTTCAAGCATCCGAGTCTTTATCCTAGACAGTTGAAGTTTTATAATTGCACTCAGCATTTTATCACTTATAGGGTAGTATGGAACAACAGATAACCTGCCAAGAAAGGCAGCAGGGAAAACTTTCAACAGGGGCTGGCGCAAAGCTTTTTCCAGAGCTTCAGATTCTGGCATAATTTCAGGATCTTTACACATGTTCATTATCAAATCGCTGCCCACATTAGTAGTCAAAAGGATAACTGTATTCTTAAAATCAATTTCCCGCCCTTCTCCATCTTCCATCATGCCTTTATCAAAAACCTGATAAAAGATTTCATGAACATCATGATGCGCCTTTTCTACCTCATCTAACAGGACGACACTGTACGGTTTACGCCTGACCGCTTCTGTCAAAACACCACCCTCTCCGTACCCGACATATCCTGGAGGCGCTCCTTTTAGCGTAGAAACAGTATGAGCTTCCTGAAATTCGCTCATGTTTATTGTAATAAGGTTGTGTTCTCCGCCATAAAGAGCCTCCGCCAAAGCAAGGGCCGATTCTGTTTTCCCTACTCCGCTTGGACCAGTAAGCATAAATACGCCTATTGGGCGACCTGGATTGCCCATGCCTGCACGCGAAGTTTGAATGCGTCTGCTTATCGTATCCATGGCATGACGCTGGCCAATAACACGTTTTTCAAGAGTGTCTGAAAGTTTCAGTACTGATGACACCTCATCTTTAACCATTCTTCCTGCGGGAATACCAGTCCAGTCAGAGATGACAGCGCCTATAACATTTGCATCTACATCTGGCAGGATAAGCGGATTTTCACCTTGTAATTTTTCTAGCTTATTTTGCACCTGTTTAAGGTTTGCCAACATAGCAACTTTCGGATCATCTTTTGCCTTAGAAGCAGATTTTGTCGTTTTTTTCTTACCCGTCTCAACTTTTTCAGCTACCGTTTCCGGCTCGGATAAATTATCAACCTTTTTACCGTGAGACCTAAGCTTTTTCCGTAGCTCGAGAATTTCATCTACCAATGTCTTCTCTTTCTGCCAGTTTTCTTCCAAAACGTTAAGCTCACCCTTAGCCACATCAATCTTTTTTAAAACTTCTTTTCTGCGCGACTCGTGGTCGTAACCTACAGAAGTTTCTCTATCGATTATTCCTAGCTCTGTTTCAAATGTTTCAACCCTTCTTCTTGTATTTTCCACCGCAGAAGGGACAGCATACTGACTGATCGCGACTCTGGCGCACGCAGTATCAATTAAACTTACGGCTTTATCTGGAAGTTGACGTCCTGAAATATACCTGTGAGAGAGCTTAACAGCTGCTTCAAGAGCCTCGTCCAACAATAATACTTTATGATGTTTTTCAAAAGGAGCCGCAATTCCTCTCATCATTATTAGAGCCTTCTCTTCCGTGGGTTCGTCTATTTTTACCACTTGAAATCTCCGAGTCAAAGCAGCGTCCTTTTCAATGTGCTTCTTATATTCTGCCCATGTAGTAGCAGCTATTGTCCTTAATTGACCTCTAGCAAGAGCCGGCTTTAAGAGATTTGCCGCATCTCCAGTCCCAGAGGCACCTCCTGCCCCGATAAGAGTGTGAGCTTCATCTATAAATAGTATAATCGGTTGTTCCGATGCTTGAACCTCTTCAATGACCTGACGAAGCCTGTTTTCAAATTCACCTTTCATGCTCGCACCAGCCTGAAGCAAGCCTATATCTAAAACTCTGATTGAAATATTTTTCAACGGTGGGGGAACATCTCCGCTGGCAATCCTGAGGGCAAGCCCATCAACCACAGCAGTTTTTCCTACTCCTGCGTCTCCTGTAAGGATGGGATTGTTTTGCCTCCTGCGCATAAGAATATCCAACATCTGCCTGACTTCCTGATCTCTACCTAAAACAGGATCTATTTCGCCCTTTCTCGCTCTTTCCGTTAAATCTACTGCATACTTCTTTAACGCTTCCTGTTTTCCCATCATAGCGGGGGCAACCGCTCCGCTCGCCTCGCCTGGAGCGTATCCGGCGGCTATCGCTGCTGTGTCATCAGAAGAAGATAAATGATTTTCATTTGAATTCTTGACTATACTCCTAAAAGAGTCTACCAACTCATCGATTTTTATTTTCTTAAACTCATCTGATATACCGTAAATTTCATTAGCCAAATTTTTAGTTTTTAGCACGGCAATAATCAGATAACCTGTTCTTATTTTTATGTCTTTGAAGAATAGTGTGGTATAGAGCCAGGATTGCTCCATTAATTCATCAATTCGCGATGACAAATCTGAAATAGAACTTGCTCCAGTAGGTAAACGATCAAGATAGCCAATTATATCCGCAGTCAATTTAGAGCTATCGATATTAAAATGCCTGACAATAAAAAATAAATCTGAATTGTCATATTGAAGCATTTGCCGAAACCAGTGCACAAGCTCTACATAAGGATTGCCTCTTAGTTTACAAAATACAGTAGCACCTTCAAGAGATTTGTACCCGACACTATTAAGTTTTTCAAACAATGAAGCTCTTTGAATATCCGACACGTTTTATTTTCCTTATTTTTTATTTTATGCAATATTTGTAGTTGCCTGTCCTGCGTTATTAATGCTGATCACACCCCCATAGCTGCATATGCATTTTGATGAATTATTGAGAGCCGGCATGTTGCCGATTAAAACCGTAGGAGATCCGGGCACCCATGGAGCTACCGTCGCAGGAACGCAAGGCATTGGAGTTAAAACTCCCAAAGCTGCTGCCGTAGCCGAAGCAACCGTTGGATTAGCAGGACAACTGCACATTCCAAAAGTCGGAATATTAACAATTGGTTTGTTGTCCATAATATTAGCCGCCGGCACATTATTGCACATTGTGCAATTTGTCGGCAACACAATAAGACTCGTAGGAGCTGCACCGAAAGAACATTGCAACATTGCACCCATCACTACCAGTTGCCCCATATTTTCTCTCCTATAGCTACCATTTTAAAATCTCTGTTTTTACAATAAATTCCGATATCTCTTAATTCTTAACATCTAGTACCCCATTACGTACGTTAACATTTAATTTTTCATCGCATAATCCCCACCAATTACGATGTTTGAGCTGAACAAACTTCTTCCAGTCAACATCCTTTCTAGCACTATCAGTAAAGTCAGGCGAATAAGCAACAATACATAGATATTCCATATCAGTGTCCTTCCAAACACCCCACACATTATCGCTATAGTCCAAAGACTGAGCTCTAGTAGTTTCTGGACCAAAATAAAAAACTTTTCTATTCTCAGGATATTGACCTTTAGAGTCAAAAACCTTCATCCAAAAATCATTGTATGTTATTATTTTCATCCCTTCAAATTTATCAGAAGGAATACCAAAAAGGTAAATTTCAACGCTTTCTTGATTATTATTCAAATCATTAGTTATTTCAGTGGAATAATTGTAACTCGAACACGCAGTTATAATCACTATAACTATCAGAGTCAAGAACCATACATACCATTTTATCTTCATAAATATTTCATCTCCGTAGCTTCTATGGTTTTATATTATACTAAAAAGGCGTTTGTTGTCTATGGGCTAATTCTGATACTCATTTATTTTCTTCAATATCAGTTTATGATCTTCGCTTTCAAGACACCCCCTAAGGCATTCAGCTCCCTCGGGCATTGTAAATGCTAAATATATATTCAACTCTTTCTTATCTTTAAAAACAAAACTGATCTTTGAAATCCATACACCTATATCTTTATTGAATCTTGCGGCATGCCATGTAATCGAGTACTTATTATTAAACATCGGCACAGGGCTTGGGTTATCAATCATAAACTTGAATAGTGGCAAAGTCCCCATTAATAAAGATTCCTCCGGCTTATCACTCGCTAAACTCTCAAATGTTCTATAAAATTTAATTTTTAGAGACTTATTGTCTGTCAACAGAACTTTGTCAAGAAGAGAATTATCCTTCGTTCTTGTCAATGCTGCAACTGGCTTATAATCCGCCCCCTTTTGTTCGACACTGACAGCTATCCATACATTTGAAGCACTATCTTTCTCAAAATCCTTTGAATAATCCGTACCTAGCAGATAGACTTTTGAAACAAAATCCCTATTGGTACGTACAAATGAAATTATCTCCCTTGCGCTGCTTATCCATTGAGTTAGAACAGGCGGCAAATCTTGCTTGATCTTTATAATCTTCTGAAACTTGACAGGCTGAGCATCTGTTTTGCCAATCTCGTCCTTAACAGCAACATCGGGCGGCAAAACCTCATCAAGAGCACTACTTAACTTATCTGCATTACGAATCAAATCTTCATTTGGCTGTAATTCATTAAAAGTAAAGGGAAAACTGGATTTCGAAAGAATATCGAGATACATGCCAATTACTGAAAATTCTACGAGATACGGAAAAATAAAACCGACATTTTCACTATATTTTATTTCTTTGTTATTAAGAAGGCTAAAAATGTTATTTGCAATTTTATCTTTCGATTTTTTATTATAATCTGACATAAAATCAATGAGGCGCCTTAGTGCTAGGTCATATAACAAATCAGATTTAAAAGTGTCTACTTCGTTCGCATACTTTTTTGAAAAATTATTATTCTTGTAATTGAACATTTCATAAAATGGAGAGAACAAGTAGTCTTGTTCTTTTGTTAACATTATTTCAAGGAGCCAGTTCCGATACAAATTCCTTTTTAGCCCCAGTTCAAAAAACAATGTATCTCTAAAATCTTTGATAACATCGAATTTGATTGTATTATTGGTGGCATCAAATGTTAATACATGACTATCCGCATTAATTGAATCTTGATCTCTTGCCACTATTGAATATCCCATAACAATCGTTTTGTTATCATCTGACATCTCCATATCAATATTGCGGACTGTACTTATTAGATCTTTTAAAGTTCTTCCCTTTTTTACCATTTCATCTATGGATAAATTCTGGAAGAAATGTTCTTCGTCTTTTTCGTAGTTTTTGGCGTCAATTAAAAACTGCCTCATTAAAAGTGTATTTATATGACGATCACGAAGATTCATTGACTTAGGTCCCAAAACATAATCTTGTATACAATATTCAATAAAACTTAAAACATTGCTTTTATAAACCTCATCATTTGCCATAAAGTCAGATTTTTTAAGTTTGGTAAAACTTCTGCCAATTCCATACGGCAAACTACTCGAATCAAAAAGCTGTTGTAATCCTATTTTTACTCCAGACAACAACTTTAATTTGTTATCTGTATTTTTATCAAAACTCTTCAACAAGTATCTATATGTATCCTCAAGGTAAAGATATAATCCAGAAAATTGCCACGAGCCAAGATAGTAGTGAAAGAAATTCTTTTTCCCTGCCTCATAATCACATAGGATTTTTGCGTATCCAAAAACATTAGCAAATATCTCTGCCTTAAAGTGGTCAAATTTATTAACCTTGACTGAATATTCCTTTAACAAAGCTTCCATAAGAGGGCTAATAATACTGGTATATAGAACTGTATTTCTTGCCCTGTCTTTTTGTTTGTTTATCCCAGCAGCCCATTCAGACAGTAAATATATTGATGGAATATTTATTTGCGCATCATTTTGCCTGTAGAAATCCAGAATGAAATCAAGATTATCCTTTCCATTTATCGTGGAGTTTGCCAAAGAATAGTCTCCCTTGTCGGATAATAAAAGAAGAGGGCTGAATTTTCCATTTTCCCAATAGTTAACGTTCGAACAAATTCTCCACGATTTTGCCTTTGTAGCCATAACCTCTTTACTGAGATTATCAGTGTTAGTAAAACTGTAGTATACAAATAAAAAAATTGCCGCCACACCTATAGTCGATAATAAAATTTTCAGGATTCTCATAAACAAAAAGTAAAAATCTGTGTAGACTATTAAATTACGCTCTTTTAATATCTTATTTCGAAATAAATCTTCTAAGAAAAACACAGAGTTGTCTTTGGTTTCTGCAAGAGCTTTAGACTGCTTGTCTGCCGGGATTTTATAGTATCGCAATTGTGAATTAACATCAGAATAACTCATATAAGTGTATCTGTTATCACTTTTGATAGCCGTAAAATAAACGCCCCTTAATTGAAGCGGATTAAAATGCCATGTCGCATTAGAGAAAACATTTCCTACAAAAATCTTTAAAGATGGAATAATATTCTTAATAGTTTTACAAAAACAAAAGGAATTAATCCCTGAGTTTTTAGTTGTTAGATGAAGCTTGCCTTGTTCTTTGTATAATGGTTTGTAGATACTATTTGAAAATTCTTCAAAATAATTATTAATGCTTTTTTCGTCTAAGACTTCATTAATTTTCAGATCAGATGACCATCCCACCATTTGCTTAGATCCATAGTGTTCGAGGCTAGCAGCATAGTCATAAAAGCCGTAAACAAGATCTGCTCTATCAATCAAAAGATAAGCTGGAAATCTTATTCTTAACTTGCGTTGAACAATCTCCATTTTTTTTGCAATATTTTTTGCATTCTCTTTTAATTCAGAATGATCTGTATGGGAAAAATAGTTAAAAGGAAAAGACATGACATAAGAGTTAATAGGAGCATATCTTCTTGCTTTTTTCAAAAATCTTAACAGATACCTGAATTTTTCGTTTAGAGGCGAAGAAGCACTGGTAATATCGAAAAACTCTGGACCTACATCAAATACCGTAAACTCCGGAGAATACCATACAGAAAAACCACTATCCTGTTTTTTGTTTAGCTGTAGTAATTTTAAATTTGCTCGTGAAAACAATTCATCCCCGGTTGCCTCCTCTGTGCTAGTAAATAAAATCAATGGGGTTTTTTTAAAATTTTTATCTTCTTTTTTTAATTTCTTAAAAATAGCTTTCAATTCTGATTTCATTTTGCCAGACACAGTATCTGTAAGGCTTTTTCTTTTTTTATTCATGAAAAAGAACATCAGAAACAAAGCTATTATGAAAGCAAAGAAAATCACTCCCACCACAAGCCAAAACAGAACTGACTGATTGTAAATTTCTTGCTTAGAAAGGAAATAAAGCGCTAATGCGCTAGCTAAAACAACAACAATAGACACACCTACTTTTTTTGAAAAATAACTCTTAAGAAAATCTAATAATTCATTCATATCATACAACCCCTCAATTAATTCTCTGTGACATCTTCGTACTGGGCGTTATCTTGAATCCCTTTAAATTCTGATAATAACGGCAGTGATGTTTTATAAAATAAAAAAAAGTTAATACCAAAGGCAACTAAGAATAAAGCTATTAGTATCCATGAAATCATTCCAAAAGAAAGAAAAGCCTTATAAACAAAGCTATCGCCACAAATTCTTTCATAATTCTTCTCACATAAAACACGACTTGCCTGTTTTAAATGAATTTCAGGAACTCTATTTGATATTCTATACATAATATTTTCAATTTTTTCGGGATTATTTTCATAATATCCCCTAAATCCTAAGACGAGAAATAAGTAAAACACATCAAGACATTTGTCATATTGAGGGTCATTTTTACTATAGATTTCTTCAAAAATATCAAAAAATTTTTTATCCCCTGTCATTATAGCCTTACTGTACGCCAACCTATTTTTATCCCATTCCCCAGCAATTGGCAAATTCGAGCTGGCAATCATATAATCTATAAAAAAAATCAAAGGCAATTCCATCTTTTTGTATAAATCACTAGTTTCTATACCTGCTGCTTTTACCTTACTTTCTATGTCGGCAATCAGTCCAAAAATTTCCCTCACAACTTCAGAGAGTTCTGTCTTGCTTGTCGTATCTATATCACTTCTGAGAAATGCGATATAATTTAAAACAGGCTCAAATAATAAAGACAAATTCATATTGTTATCCTTCGTTTTTTTGTATATACAAATCGACACTCTTTATCGGTTCAGCTACCTCATCTGTCAGAGAAACATCTATTTTCTTTTCTTTGATTATCTTGTGCCAGATCAAATCGTCTTTTGAGGAAGTACTCAAACGGAAGTAGTAAAGACCAATAAATTTCGGAAACCCGTTTGGCAAAATGTGCTGATGTTCAAGTTTTATGCCAGGAACAGCCTTCCCTTTATTCAGGGAAGGAGGTAACACCTTGAAGCTGTCACCCTTTTCCACAACGTTTATGATATCAGTTGATGGGCTTTGAGTAAATATGCCTATGTAATATTCATTAATATTGGTAGAAGTGACGCTGCTTATGTCAACTTCATATAGATTTTTGTTAATTGATTCAAACTTTTCTTTCCTGTACAATTGTATATACGCAGGATGCAACAATAGCTTCCCTATAGCTTCTTTAAGGCTCTGCAAGCAAGTAAACAAATCTTCATGATTATATTCTGGAACTTCAGTAAATAAATCAAACTCAGGCACTATGATAGCTAGCTCGCCTGCAAGAGAAACCAATTTTAAATACACATCAAAAGGTGTAATGTTTTTTTGAGAAATCATTCTCGATAAAAACATTCCATTTGAATTTAAGGACGATAATCTTAAAAAAGCTTTTACAAGTCTTTCAGGAGCATCATAAAAAAACTCTGAATCTTTTATTACTTTATCAAGCGCTTTCGCTGCAGTCCTGATTTTATAAATTGTGTCATTAAAAATTCGCAAAAGTTCAGCCGATGCAGAAATAAAATAACAGGGAGGAATGAAGTTACTACTAACCTTACGACCTTCACGTCCGTCGGAGAGTACCTGTTTCTCAATCTTCATAAGGGGAATTATTTCATACCCGTCTCTGTCTTCACTTTCAAAAAATAGACGAAGCTTTATTTTCCTAGTAAGAATAGGCATCGGATTTTCGCAATTATCTTCGTCATTCCAATTTAATTCTTCGACACTATATAGCCGGTCTATCTGCCACTTGGAATCTCCAACTGCAGTGTTCGGACGATTATTAGACCAGATTGGAATACCAAGATAAACTAAAGAGGAACTACTTAAGACTTCTTCGTAGTCCTTTAGATTAACACCCTTCAGCACGGCATTTGCATTTATATCAACATAGGTTCCGCTTGGCATGTAGGCGCTTAACTCATTGAATTCCAGATACCCTTCCTTAATCCTTGCCGTATTAATATCGAAACTTGTAATACCATAACTGTGACACTTGTTTCGGCTATGTTCATGCTGAAACTGTTCTTCTATACCTCTTTGAAATTTTTGAAAATGATGGGGCTGTATAAACAACCCTTCATGCCAATATAAATCTCCTGAAACAAACATTTTTTCTTCCTTTCTATTAAATACAGCTAATCAAGTCTTTTTTAATATTTTAAACAACATTTATAACCACCTTATTGTCAACAAAAACTGCCGGACTGCTTCTTAGCCAAAAAGTGTACCCAAGATAGCATGTTTTCCCTAACGACATAACCGGAATTTCAGGATAGTCAAGTATTAACTGAATGTCAAAAGTGAATTTCTCTGTAACATAATACCTAACCCAGCTAACCAGTTGGTAGTACGCATGCTTGCCTGGAAACATCTGCATATATTTCACAAGCTTCATAGGTCCTAAAATCACCCTGAATTTCATCATGCAGTCAATAAATCTTTCTCCCAAAATAATGTTCTCCCCAAGCATTCCAGATCCACTCTTTCTTCCAAGGCAAAAGCGATCTTCTATCGGGATGTTAAACTTTTGAACTATAAAAGGTTTCACTTCGGCTTTTGTTTTAAAATAATCGCTTAAGATTGCCGTTAAATTTGAAATGTTTGGCGTATAGAGCATGTGGCCGGAAAAGTAAAGGCGCGAATACAAAGATATGGGAGACTCATCTTTGGCCCTAAGAAAAACTCCAAGCCCAACTATTGAAGCTAAATATTTTGTAAAATTATCATCTTCTCTCCTGTCCGCATTAACCGTCTGTTGATTTATTGCCCATGCTTTGTAAAAAAGAGACAACATCCTGTGATGGAATATATCCATGAAGTTTATCAGGCTGTTGTCGTCATAATGCTTATTGCGATCAAATGCGTATTCAGTAAAAACCAATGGCAAAGGAGCATTATTCCCCCATAATCCAAAAAAATTCACATATACGCACGCAGGATTTTCTTCTGAATGAGCAGAATACTCGTCAATTTCCGAATCTTTAAAAGCAAGGGACGGCTTCTGCTTAAACCTTACAGCCTCTTCTTCAAGAGTATCCGAATCACCTGTCCTTCTATAGTTTTTATTTTTAGAATAATAGAAACTGTCAAGATTCCTGACTGCCTGAAAAAAACCCCACTTTAGAGGATTATCTTGCAGTGATGACTCTATGAAGTTTGCTGATATCCTATTCTTATAGGCCATTTTGCAATAACCCCTCTTCCTTTAGACAAAATTTGAGTTTCAGTAAAAGAATTTATCGGCGCGCTAGCTCCAAAAAACCTGTCCAAAATAGATCCTAATAGAAAAAAACCGCTTCCAGAAAAAGATTCTTCGTTAAAAAGAATATCCACACTAAAACCACGGCCAAATAGAATCGGCCCGACAGAGCCTACGCGTCTTACAACGGATTTAATCAATATAGACTCAATGCCATTTTCTATCGTGTTGTGATCTGGCTCAGAATATGCATACATCGCCTGTACATTGCGAAGATTTTTAATATTAATCTCATTACTCTCAGTCAGGAATGAAAAAAAATTCACCGCAGTGTTGTTGATAGCTTGCCATTGGGGAACATCAAACGGCATTCTTGGGACTGTCGGAATCTCGATACATTTTACGCTTACGACAGGCACAGCAGCATCTAACTTAAAGTCTGTTTCGTACTCATTTATATTCATTAGCATCGGAAGATCTCTATTAGAACACCATGCGATAACACCTATCTCGTCCAGGGTTCCTTTATAAGGAGGATTCGCTGTATCTATTATGGATAAATAAAGTTCAGATCCCCTATAGGACGTTCTTGTGCCGTATTCCTTTTCTTTTTCTGAAATAACCCTCGGAACTCTTTTGTAATTATAGAAAGCCTTTTTACCAAATCTATTCGCCTTGAAATCAGAATCAGAATAAAATGGTAAAAATTCAAGCCTGTTACTATAGTCAGCGTTATACCCGTCGACGCTTTCGATCTGCAATATCTCATAATCCATAGGATAAACCCTATCTGCCGGCACGTAAAATTCGGGATCTTTTTTATTGATAGCAACTCTACTTAGGCTACTTCTAAATAAATTTACAGCCGGACAGCAAAATAAACACAAGTTTTCTTTCCCAAGATTTTTAAGCAGGCTACTACTTTTCTTAAAAAGAAAAACTATGTTTATATCCGATTCTTCGCACTTCTTCAATATATCAGATATTCCTGTCAACTCGAAGAACATAAATTTTGGGGGGAATAAATAGTATTCCCGCAAAAGCCTGTGTCCTTCAAAAGTCCTCTTATCAATTGGAAAAATGGACTCCAATTCGCTAAATCCCACCTGCTTTAAATGCCCCTTCAAAGATGCAGCACTAATTTCGGCATATTTCTTTCTTCCATTTTTAGACTGGAATAGAACACCAGAACACTCCCCAAAAATCTGTTCATACAACATCATGCCGACATTTCCATCTGCTGAACGTATATAAAATCTCAGAGAATCTATGTTTAACTGGCCTATTTTTAGTTTTTCAGGAGTACTCAATGACAATTCCATTGAAGCTCTAACAGATGAATTCACCTCCAACTTTTCTTCAATCCCGCCAATATTGTATTTCAGAAAAGTTATGGCTATAGGATATAATGCCAGATCTGATGTCGTCCTAAATTTGCATATCTGGTGGTCTTCGCCGCAAGGATAACTCTTAAGTAATGTTCCGGCCTTAAAAAAAACTCCTTTTGCCAAGACGGGTTTTTTATAATCGGGTAAAAACTGAACAATTGTGCATGATGGAGAAGGATTATAATACTGTGGGAAAATTGAGTTCCCTAGAGATTGTGAAAATGAAGAAAGCTCTGTATCCATTTTGTATTGAATACGTGCCGCCATATAAGCAAAGCCTTCCAGAAGCCTCTCTACATAAGGATCCTTGCAGTCAAACTCATCAAGCATTAGCCTTTTGGCTATTTTGGGATTCTGCCTGGCAAATTCACCGCTCATCTCTCGGAGATAACGCAACTCAGTATTGTAATGTTCTAAAAATTTTCTATCCATAACAATCACCGTTCTAGATCACACACGATAGACTAAAGTCTATGACCTACCGTCTATCTAACCTTTCCTGCTCATCAAACAAGTTCCAGTTTGAAAATTTATTTCAGTTGTTAGGTAAATATTTTCTCTGAAAGGCAATGACCATAAACTCCCTCTAATTTCGTAAACAAGTACGAAATCTAAACCTTCTCGCGATTGCCTTCCTACTATCCTAACTTCAAGCGTATCGGGAATAATTCTTGGCTCAAATGTTAATATCGCATTCTCAATTTCCTTTTGAATCCGATCCGCATTTACCGGATTAGCTTCTAACCCCGCAAATGATGGCACACCATAAGTAAGAACAGAGCTCCTGACATGTCCAAGGTCTTCATCTATCTCATTTATTGACAAATGAGCACCAGAACCTAGAAGCCAACAAAGATCTCTTAGAACATTATCACGGTATTGATCCAATGTAACGTAACGGAATCTTTCGCTGTCCTTCTTTGCCCGTGGATATCGATCTATTAAGCGATCCAAAAGGCATGGCAACACTACATCTTTATTACTACTTCTGCCTTTTGGTTCCATTGTTTCCATAAATTATCCTAAGACTATCTACGACAAACCAGTGAGTACAGTTTTCAATCTGTACTTCTATGTCTTAAACTCTACATTTCTAACATCAAGCAGGGAATATTCGCTCTTATCAGTAGTAAACATCCGTTGCCCAAGCCCACAATAGAAATCTTTATATCTTTCATTCCAGATAGTTTTTCTCGCAACCCTCAAATCGTCATCGTCAGAATTTGAGGAATCAACATATCTTGAGGGAATAAATCCAACGGCGTCACCTCCATTTGTCCATGTAAAACTAGCTGGACACCACACAAAATCTCGCACCTCAACAGGTGCAGATATTTTTAATGACTTTATATTCGCAAAAGACGTCCAGTAGTATTTTCCGTTTATGATCACTTCTAAAACAGGACCTAAACGGGAATCCATATCTGCGATCCAGCTGAATTCTTCGCCGTTAATAGTCCCTGCATAGGCGGGGGATTCATCATACGCCTTACGGCGCAGAGCACACGCCGCCTTATGCTCGGACTTAATACTGAGCTGGTTTGCTTTTACAAGCATTCCCAGCCATTTCTCAGGCTTGCCAAGAACTAATGGATCATTTCCCTCATGAAAAACACCTTCTCTGATAATCTCGCACTCCGGCAATGGCTTATAGACCATTGCCGTTAGTGCGGTCTCATCGTCTCCCAACTCGGACATGATTCCTAGTTGAGCTAAAGATTCTTTCCACTTTCCAAAAATAGACAACAACTGAAAATAGAGCACTCTAGACTTGACATCAGTAGGATTCTTCTTGACCTCAAGCTTAGCTTTTTCCAATCTATGTTTTGTGTCTCTATTCATCGATATTGTTCCAGCCTCAAGAACCAACTGTCTGTTTAATAGTGTCAATGTTTAGCGAGTATTTATTTACTCCTTGTTCATTGAAGACTTCTACTTTAGCAGTTCCTGTAAGTGCTCCGCATACTGTATTCATAGCCTTACTATCTATACCACTTAGTGTAAATGTCGACTTTATGGCTGGTACTACTTTCGCAGATTCAATAGCTTGGTATGTAGTGACTACAAAATCAAACTTCTTAGTCGAGTTATTTCCTAAATCTGGACGTAGTTTTCCCATCACTTCGTCAGGAACTCCGACAACCACAGTGTTATTTGTAAACGCAGACACCTCGGAGGAAGCGGCTGGAAGAGCAACACATGGCTGTAATTTGTGACCTTTGACAAAGTACCAATCTTCTTCTACTCCATCAGCCTTAGGTACATCAGTGCCCTGCGCTGGGCCGCTGCTACATTTAAAACCATACCCTTTTATAATAATAGGGGTATAACCGGTAGTAAGCACCGAATTTGAATCTATTGGCATAACATTTTCTCCTTTTTATCTTTTAATTATTTTTTTTGTGAAGGTAATTTTGTTACTAATCTCAACGACACAGACAACCCTTCAAGTTGAAAGTGTGGTCTCAAATAAAACGTTGCCTTATAATATCCTGGATTAGACTGATCCTCTTCAACTTTTATTTCTGCCGCAGATAGGGGATACCTTGACTTACTTTCCTGGCTGGCATTTGGATCCAAAGTGATATATCTATTAATCCAGCGCTGCAAATATTTTTGAATATCCTCTCTTGAAGCAAACGTCCCAATCTTATCTCTAACCATGCACTTCAAATAATGCGCAAATCTTGATATTGCAAACATGTACGGCAATCTAGCCGATAGGTTTGCATTGGCAGTTGCGTCCGGATCGTCATATTGTGACGGTTCATACGCTGACTGCGCGCCCATAAATGCAGCATAATTAGTATTTTTCCAGTGTATCAGAGGCAAGAAGCCATTTTTGGATAGCTCTGCTTCGCGACGATCGGTAATTGCAATTTCTGTAGGACACTTCATTGCTACGCCCCCGTCATCAGTCTTAAATGTGTAGACTGGCAAACCAGAGACCATACCTCCGCCTTCAACCCCGCGAATCGCTGTACACCACCCGAATAGCTTAAACGCTTTATTTATGTTAACACCCATTGCATATGCAGCATTCGACCAGACAAATCTTTCGTCAACTGCTCCTGCAGTGTCCTCTGTGAAGGAAAATTCTTCAACCGGATTATCCTTTTCATTGTAAGGCAGCCTTGCCAAAGTACGCGGCATAACAAATCCTACATACTTTGAATCTTCTGTTTTTCTAAAACCTTTCCAAGCTGCGTATTCAGGACTTGAGAAAATTTTTGTCAAATCTCTTGGATTAGCTAGCTCTTGCCACGATTCAATGTTAAAAAGAGTTGGCTTTATCGATGTCAGAAAAGGAGCATGGGCTGCAGCAGCAATCTGTGAAACCCCGCTTAGAATAGCTAGATCAGGTGCACTATGGTCAAAGAAATAATCTCCGACAATACATCCGATAGGTTCGCCGCCGGCGCTACCAAACTCTTCTTCATAAAATTTCTTAAACAATGGGCTTTGATCCCATGCAGTTCCTTTGAAAGCCTTTAGGGTTTTTCCGAGCTCGTTTTTGCTGATATTAAGAACTCTAAGCTTCAAGCTCTCATCAGTCTCTGTGTTATTAACGAGATAATCAAGCCCTCTCCACGAAGCTTCCAATTTCTTAAATTCTTCATTATGAAGAATATGATTTATTTGTTCTGTCAATTTCTTATCAATCGCAGAAACCATATTTTTTATAGTTTCCACAACTTTCACATCGATAAGAGCTGTATTTGCAAGCGCCTGCTGAGCCAATGTATTTACAGCTTTAGTTATAGCTTCTTTTGCTTGATCACTTTTAGGCTTGAAAGCCTTTGTCAGCAGCGAATCAAGCTCGCTAGCCTGAACATGCTGTTCGGCCACAGCCTCTGTTTGTGGCTGTAATGATTTCTCTTCAACCATATTTTTATCCTCCTTGTTTTAAGCTTCTTTAGGTTTTGCCTGAGCAGTAAGAGTCTTAAGAAGCTCAGGATCATTTACTACTTTTGCAATAAGTTCTTCAGCATCATCTTTCCCATCCATGTATGTAAGAAGGTGAGACAACTCTTCTCTTGCACTCAATAGCTTATTCAATGCATCAACCTTCCTGGCGACAGCAGCAGGAGAAAAATCATCCATGCTTTCGAATGTAAGATCTACACTCAATTCGCCTTCTCCTGTTAAAGTATTTGGAACTCTAAAACTAGCTCTCGGCTTCATTGCTGCCATGCGATCATCAAAGTTGTCGCAATCTATTGCGAGAAGTTTACGTTCTGAAACTTTCGGCAGAGGTTCAGCAGGATTCCCTGTTAGATCAGCCATCACTGTCATCACAAATGGGAGCTCCTTCTTTTTCTCTGCTCCGTATGTCTCTATGTCGTACTCAATTTGTACTCTTGGAGCTCTATTCCTCCCAATAAACTTTTGACCACTATCTACCATTTTTATCTCCTTTGTTAGAGTTTATAACCTAATTTATCTTGCCTTCATTATGTCCTAGTGCTTACAACACGTCAATATAGAAAATCAAAAATACTAACAATTCTTCTTATTATGATATATTTTTTTTAAAATATTGACATATTTTTCGACCAATTTTACCAGTTCTTTCAAATTAATAGGCTTAGTTGTATATTCATTAGCCCCGATTTCTAGATATTTTTCCCTATAGCCTTTCATAGCGCAGCTAGTTATAGCGAAGATGGTTATATGTTTTAATTTTGGGATGATTCTTAGATTTTTGATAAAAGTCTTTCCGTCCATGACGGGCATCTGGATATCAGTGATTATCAGATCCGGTTCTTGTTCTTCGGCTATTTTTAGCCCAATCGACCCATTTTCAGCCTCAAGAACTTCATAACCTTTGATTTTTAATACATCAGTCAACAATATGCGATTTACTTTATTATCTCCTACAACAAGGATTTTTTTTGACATAGAACTGTGTTTCTCTATTGTTTTGAGATTTGATCTTCTATAGAGATAGATTTAGTAGGGATTGTAAAAACAAATACACTTCCTTTGCCATATTCGCTTTCAGCCCAGATAATTCCGCCGTGCAACTCTACTAATTTTCTAGTTAAAGCCAGGCCCAGTCCTGTTCCTTTATAGGAGAGTTCGGATTTTACCTGAGAGAAAGGTTTAAACAGTTTTGACATATCCTCTTTCTTCATTCCGATACCTGTATCGCGCACAGAGATTTCGATAGAATCTTTAGTCTCTGACTGTCGGGCATTAATGGTTATTATTCCATTATCGGGCGTGAATTTTACGGCATTGCTCAGAAGGTTAAACATAACCTGTTTGAGTCGCCTTAGATCCGCGTTTAATTTTATATCTGCTTCAGGTTTGACTTCAAGGATCAGACGTACATTCCGTTTCATCGCCCCTTCTCTAAGCATACATAAGGATGGTTCGAGTAAATCGCTTTTCAACGAAAATCCTTCTTTGTCAAGATCTACTTTGCCTGACTCAACTTTGGAAATGTCAAGGATATCATTAATAAGTTCCAGAAAATGATTGCCGCTTGCGTTAACAAAGCCGACATACTCCTTCTGCTTATCATTGAGCGTGCCGAATAATTCATCTTTTAGGACTTCGCTGAACCCCATAATGGAATTAAGAGGAGTCCTCAATTCATGGCTCATATTGGCAAGAAATATGCTTTTTGCGTTCGTGGTTTCCTTCAGTTCATTAATGGCGATCTCCAATTCATTCGTGCGTTCTTTTACCATTTCTTCAAGATGATCACGATGTTTGATAAGGTCTTCTTCGGCTTTTTGCGATGCCAGTGCTATGCCTATTGAAGCGCCAAGGCTTTCAAGAAATTCGATAAAATCCAGGGTAAACCTGTCAGTTCGTTTATCATTTAATTGCAATAAACCTATAATTGTATCAGCATTTTTAAGTGGAACAATTGCCACAGACTCATATCCTTCTTCGTTACACCGAGCTCTGATCAGCCCATCTTTTTCGGAAGTTGAGGCAATCTGGATTGTATTGTTAGTCCAGAAACTGCCGCCTTTTGTGAAAAATGGTTTTTGAAGGTTTGTACGGCCTGAAATGACATCGCCGCAAATGCATTCTAAGTACACATTTCCATTTTTATCCATTACAGGAGCTCCGTCTTTATCACGCTGGCAGAGATAGCGTTCAGCCTTGATAAACTCATTAGAAAAACCATCTGTAAAATAGTAAGGGTAATCGCAGCCCTCTTGTAATCTGACTCCCACAGCATCGACTCCGGTGTATTTTTTAACTTTCTTTATGATATCTTGCACTATATTTGAATGCCGGCTATTACTATTGATGAGCTGCAGGATTTCTAGGTATAGCCTTTGACGCTTCTCGGACTGCTTTCGCACGGTGATTATCCACACTGTATTCTATCACCTGTGAAACATTTTCATTTTCATCAAAAACGGGATAAGCGTATATTTCGATATTTTTTTCATTTCCTTCCTTGTCGATAAAAGTATGCTCCACGACAACAGGAGTTTTTTTCTTTTTAATTTCTTCAAGCGGGCAAATATTAGCACCTGCACACGGGTCGTCAGAATCATGAGTAAGTTTATGACAAGTAGTTATGCCTGTTTCAGTGTAATCAAGTCCTGCCATCTTATTTGCAGTCTCAATCGTATAATCAGAAGTGTTTATGACACAAAACGGGTTGGAAATAGAATTTATTACGGTACTGAGAAATTTGGACTGCTCGCTGATTATCTTCTCAGCCATATTTCGCATAGCGATCTCTTTTTTAAGGTAATCCATTGATGCAGCACTATTCGCCAATTCATCAAGAGCTGTCTGCAATTTCTTCTCTGCCTGCTTGTATTTTGTAATGTCTGCGGCAACGCCACGCATATTAACAAGTTCGCCACGCTCATCATGGACGGGAAAACCCCTATCAGAAATCCAACGCTCAGTACCATCCGGCCTAATAATCCGATAAACGATATCCCAAATATCTTTGGCGTGTCCTTCTAAGGCCGCTATGCCCCGCGCCTGATCGTCGGGATGAACTGCGTCAATAAAAGATAGGCTGTTTGTAGAGACTTTCGCATGAGCGGCCCCAGAGTGTCTCATACCGGGGACTGATGTAGATTATCTGGTCAAGGGTCGGCGTGGTTATCCAGAAGACATCCTGAATTTTATCTACCAGGAGCCTGATTTTAGACTCACTATCCTGCAGATTATCTTTCATATTCCTTCGCTCGATTTAGTTTTATCTTTCTTTTTTCTATTCCACAGGCTCACGCCCATAGCTAATATTCCTATATATAGTTGAGCCTCTTGCAAAACTCAAACGGAAGCGGTTTTGACGGAGCAAAACCCTCCACTTTCGAGTCTGGAGGGTTCCGCTTTTACCATGCGTTTTAGCAAGGTTGTCGGAACCGGAAAAGAGTTTTGCAAATATCTCCATTTTTATATCTAGCCACGGGTGTAAGCACGTGGGAAACGTTATCCCAGCAAAGCCAAGCCCTCCTGCAGGGAGTGGCGGCACTTTGAGTTTTTCGACAACCACCTCACCTCCCACCGGCTCGAATCACAGAGTTAGAATCACCTTGACAATGCCGCTGAACACCGAGAATTCTACTGACCTTCCGATAGAGCCGCCTATGGACGCTCTGGTTAATTTTACGCCGACTTCTCTTAGCTTTTTTTTAGCGCTCAGGAAGTTATCTTTTCCTATGTCTGGATGGTAAAGGCCAAACATGTTTGCTCCGCCCACGACCTTGGCTTCAATATTTTCCGGCTCTCCCCCAAAAGCCTTCATTTTTTCCAGAGCCAGATCTATGGCAATGTCAACGTATTTGCCATCTGGTATCTCTTCTAACATAAACGAACCAAAAGAGTCTTTTGAATGAGGCAGCATAGCATGAATCATTCCACCGATTTTAAGAATATGTTCGTGCATGGTAATCACAAGACAAGAGCCCACTGCTGGCGCAATAAGACAGTCATCTTCTTTGCTTACCACAAATTCTCCCATCGGTACTTCTATCTTCATGTTGTTAATGTGTTAAATTGTTAGCGAGTTAGCCTGTACCCCGGTTAACCAGTTCACTGGCTTGTAAGTATTCAGCAAAGTACGTCATTAAATCAAGTGGACAGCTCGGCGATCTGTCCCTACCTAATATTGTATTTTCCAAAGGTAGGGCGGCCTCGCCGAGGGCGCTGCGATGCGGCATGTCCTTTGCTGAATACTTATACACTGGCTTCGTTCTCTGGTTTACTGACTCACCGGCTTACTTAATTGAACCGAAAATTTTATTAACCTCTTTAGATTCAACTATCAAAATCATAATCCATTCCTTACGCAAGCGCTCTGTCGTAAATTCAATTTTAAAAACTAGTGCCTGTTGAGCATTAATGGCAATGTTAGATGTAATTTCTTCCAATATTGCGCCAAACATATCACAAGATATTTTAGGCATACCTCCGATTATCTCGAGTTCAGAGATATTAGAAAAGACAGCTAAATAACATCCCAACAATATGTTACCTAGTTCCTTAAGTACTTCTTTGTCGTAGGATGATAATTCCGAGATTGTTCTTTTTGTTTTATTCAATACTTTATCGCACAAACTAGTCGCACTATCGTCAGAGAAGAGAAAAACACATGCGCCTGAGATATCTCCATTGATAGGCACATAAACTCCTACTCCCCTATTCCTAGCTTCAATCAAGTCCGAAATACTTTTCACATTAACAATTAAAGGTGTTGTGATTTTTACATCTACTTTTTCACAAAGTATTTTAGAAAAGACAGAAGAGCATTGAATACTGGCATCTTCGTTTATCTTTTCTATCTTTAGTCTTTTCATGATACTTTTCTCTTATGTTTTCACCGCAAGTGATTCTTAAATAATCACGATTTATGAGATAAATTTTTCCTTTTTGACAATATTAAGTTGGCTACATCTAAAACAAGAGAGACTTCGCCTGAGCCCAGAATGGTACATCCGGTAAAGTATTTTCCTTCCTTGGCTAGCCTTAACGGCTTAAGCACAATTTCCTGGGTCTGCCCCAAATCATCTACAGCCAGACCGAAGCGCTCTTCATCCTTTCTTACAATGACGATAGGCTGCGAACTTAAGTCTAATCTAGGGAGTCTAAATAGGTCATTCAGGCGCGTGATTGGTATATCTTCGCCCTCAAATACAATGGCCTCGTAATTCATCATCCCCTTTATGTCTTGCTTCTTTACATGGATTAACCTCTCTACATTGGCTAAAGGAATTGCGTATGATTTAGTGTAGACATTAACGAATAAAACCTTAAATACGGCCAGAGTTAAAGGTATCTCCAAGATAAACTTTGTGCCTTTCAATGGCTGCGACTCCACTTTGACCGAGCCGCCTAGGGATTCAACCCTTTTCTTGACGATATTCAGACCGAACCCCCTGCCTGAAAGCTGAGTAACTTCCTTCGTGGTACTGACCCCTGAGAAGAGAACGTTAACGAGATCTTCTCTGGTAGGATGAGACGATATAAGAGTTGGTTTTGAGGTTTTTTTTTCTATCTCCTGCCAATCAATTCCTTTCCCGTCATCGCTGATTTCTATAACCGCAAAACCGCGCGTTCTTTTGGCAGAGAGACTCAAAACTGCTTGGGGCGGCTTTTTCATTTTTTCTCTTTCTTTCGGGATTTCTATACCATGATCAATAGCATTCCTGACCAGATGCACCATGGGTTCATTCATGGCTTCCACAATTGAGCGGTCTAATTCTATATCTCCTCCGTCCATTTCAAAAGAAATTTGTTTTTTCTCATGTTCCGCCAAGTCCCTTACAAAGCGCGGAAAGCGGTTAAAAACAAAATTCAAAGGTACGGTACGGGACTGCATAATATTAAACTGCAGTTCAGAAACCAATCTGCTTAAAGTATCTATAGCGTTGGATAGTTCGGGATTTTTCAAGTCTTCCTTAATGCGGTCTAAGCCTAGTTTGTTAATCAAAAGCTCCTCGGATAAGCGCATCAATAAATCCAATCTCTCCACCTTGACCTCGATACTCTGGATTTTTTCCAGCATCGCAGGTTCATTTACCGCCCCCGGCGAGTCTTGAATAGTGGATAGTGGTTCATGGTTGGTGGTTCGTGGTTCGTGGCTTGAGGCAATAGCCTGTAATTTTTTGATTAATTTTGAAGTGTCCTGCTCTTCTTTATCCTGAGAGACTGCTTTCAGGTTTGCCTCGAGAACATCAAAGCATTCAAATATTAAACTTGCACAGGCGTTAACCTTTAATTTCTTTTTTTTAATACTGACTAGAACATCTTCTATGCCGTGACACAGTGTAGAAGTCATGAAATGCCGTGCAATCCCCGATATGCTCTTGTAGGTATGACAGGCATGCAACATAGGTCCGAACAATGTCAAATCGCCCGGAGCTTTCTCTAATTTAATCAGAGAGTTGTTCATAGTCTCAAGATATTGCTTTGCTTCTCTTAAGTATGCGTCTTTGTATTGATCTGTCATTTCCATATTGTTGACCTGTTAAATTGTTTGCCGGTTAGCGGGTTAACTGGTTCACTCTTTTACTGGCTCACTGGTTCACCGGTTGGCCGGTTGGCCGGTTAGCCGGTTTGCGGGTTTGCCTGTGAGCCTGTTAACTGGTTAACTGGTTAACTGGCTTACCTATTAGCCGGTTCTTAGATACTTAATGAACCCATTCGCTAATTTTCTTACTAATTCAGACTGCTCATAATTTTCATAAAACTCCTGTTCTGATATGTACCTTCTATCTAAAGCAACATAAAGTTCAGATTGAACCTCTGATGAAGATCTTTTTGTATAAGAAAGCATTTGTATGAATTGCTGCTTCGTATCGCTATCAAAACCTTCCGCAATATTTGCCATGCAGGAAACAGAGGCTCTTTGAATCTGTTCTTTTAGACCAAAATCTTTCTTAAATAAGTCATTGCTTGTTAAGTCATAAATCATATTAACCAACTTCCTTGACTCCTTCCAAACATCTATGTCCTCAAATTTCTTAATTAACATTTTACACCTGTTAATTTGTTAGCCGGTTGACGGGTTACCTGGTTCACTGGTTACCTGGTTCACTGGTTCACTGGCTCACTGGTTCACTGGCTCACTGGTTCACTTGCTCACTGGCTCACCAAACTCCATTTCCAACATCGCTCTGCCTATCTCCTCGGCAGGAAGCACTTTATCAGCCAGCCCGGCATCAATCACGGCTTTAGGCATACCAAAGATGAGCGCTGTTTCATCCTGCACAATAGTTTTGCCCCCTGCTTTTTTAATGCTTCGCATGCCCTCCAGGCCGTCATTACCGATGCCGCTCAAAATTATACCGATAGAATTTTCCTGATATGCCGCGGCTACTGATTGCATAGCCTTATCGATTGAAGGGGTTATTGTATCAGGCATGGCCTCATTAAGAATGATTTGCATTTTGTCCCGTGCTTTACCCCCAAATGACGCATGCCGTGTTATTGACAAATGAGAACCGCCTGGAGCAAGATATATTGTTGAATCAGAAATGATATCGCCATCGCTAGCTACCATAACTTTCAGCGAACAGTGTTTGTTTAGAAAGTGCAGAAATCTTTCGCTGAAAAATCTATTGGGCATATGCTGACAAACCAGGACCGGAATAGAGAAATCGGAAGGGAGCGATTGAAGGATTACCTCGAGAGTTTGCGGGCCGCCGGTTGAAGAACCTATTACAATTATTTTATTTCCTGCCAATAAATTATGGAAAGACGTACTATTTCTCGTGGTGATAAGAGCTTTAAACTTTTTCAAATCAATTTCCGCCGCAGCTTTTATTTCCTGAGTAAGCCTTTCCTTTACCTCTTCTATATCCAGTGACATCTCCCCTGACGGCTTATGCACAAAACTTATCGCACCAACCTCCAGGCATTCCAAGGCAATATCAGTCTCTTCCTTGCTATAAGCCGAGAGTATCACTACGGGGGTAGGAAAGTCGCGCATTATATGTTTTAAAGTAGTTAAGCCGTCTAATCCCGGCATTACAAGATCCAGAACGATGCAGTCGGGTCTGGTAAGGGGAATTTTTAACAATGCATCTTGCCCGCTTGATACAGTATCTACCGATTTGATTTGAGGATCTTTTTTCAGAAAATCCGAAACAAGGCTGCGGATAAAAAGTGAATCATCTACAATAAGGACTTTGATATTTTTTGTATTCGATGCAGTCATAATGCCTTACATAAAACCCTTAATTGTTTTTTCTATATCGGCCTCATCAAAGGGTTTCACAAGATAATCCGAAGCCCCCATTTCTTTGCACCTCTTCACCATCGCGTCATGACTAACTGCAGTAACCATAACTACCTTGGATTTACAATCGATTTTCATTATATTCTTGAGCACATTCAATCCCGCTTCCGCGGTTTCCGGCATAATGATATCCAGAAGCGTCAAATCAGGCTTTAAAGTCTTAAATCGTTTGATGGCATCTGCCTCACAACTAGCCTCATATAGTTGAGCATCAGGAAATATCTTTTTTAGGATGCTTTTAAGAACCATGATAATAAACGGCGAGTCGTCTACTATCAGTATCTTTTTACTCATTACCAATATCTCCTATTTTAATTTGTCTTTTTTGTAACCTTTTCGCGTCTGTCTGTCTGTGCTTCTCGGCTTCCTGGATAGCCTCCTCTGATCGTGTATCTTTGTGGCTTGATGTCATGTGCGCCAATTTATCGAGTTCTTCTTCCGAAAGCACCTTCTTGAAATCAAGAAGCATAATCAGCCGTTCATTCGCTGTAATCACGCCACTTATATAGGTGTGGTCAATTTTAGTAATTAGGTGGGGTGTAGTTTTTATCTCTGTTTTTGCAATTCTCAAGACCTCGGTAACCTCATCTACAAGAAGGCCGTAGAGGTTATCTTCCTGTCCAATGATAATAATATGCTTGCTTTCTACGGGATTTTTCACAGGTAGAAAGAAACGCTCTTTCAGATCAATGACAATGATAATTTCGCCCCTGATATTGGTAACACCCCTGATAAAATTAGGTGAATCGGGTATGGATGTAACAGTACCGACACGAACAATTTCTCTCACCTGATTAATATCTGTGCCAAAAGATTCGTCCTCCAAGCTGAAGATGACTAACTGGATGATTTCAGCCTCCGCGGCGAGAGGCTTACGCCTTTCATGACCAGCCTTAATATTGCTCGTATCTTTAACCACAACAGGCATTTTAATTATCCTCCTTATTTTTTATTATTTTAGTTATTTACTTAGCTGTAAAATTTCTTTTTTAAACGCTTGAACTCTTGCCTCGTTCATATACGCTCCGGCAGTAACATCAATTCCCTGAATAAGTCTGTCAATGTGTTCTTTTTGCAATTGTAACGGATCTAACAAGTCGAAGCTCCTGCACCTTCTTCGCAGATATTCTTCCGCGGCTATTCCTGTATATTCTTTGGAGATCCTAAACACATCATCATAGAGGCTCATTCTTTATTCTCCATGAATATCTTGATCGCCGCTAGCATGCGTTCAAAACTTCTTGCCAGATTCCCTATCTCATCTTTTGCGCTGGTATCAATTTTAATACCCGTTTCCCCTTTGCTTATCCGCTCCGCGGCATTTGTCAAAAGATTAATGGGTTTAACTATTGTGACGGCAAAAATATAAGCCACCACGCCTACAATGATAATGATATCGAAGCTCACGAGAAGTACATACCATCTCCATTTTGCCATGGGCTTTTCGAATTCCTCCTGATCCATCTTCGTTACAATTCCCCACTTGACATCCGGGATGTATTTCCATGATGCCATCACCATTTTTCCGCGATAATCTTTAGCCAATCCCTCACCTTCATTTCCATGCACCGCTTGTTGCATGGGTGTTCCAATATCATCTCCGAATTTTATCTTTACATTCAACGCACTGTTCGGATCGTTCCGTGTAGGCGTCAGTATTACTGCCTCGCCGTCACCCTTATTTCCGATACACGACTCTCCGGAGCTTCCCAAACCAGATACATCGCTTATTATTTTATAAAATTCATCTAGATTTATGCGTCCCGCCAAAACCCCCAGAAGCGTCCCGTTCTGTTTTTTTATGGGAGAAGCCACCACAAGAGACGACCTGCCTGTGACGGAAGAAAGGAAAAAATCCTGGAAATAGGTTTTAATGCTGCCCTGCTCAAAATATTCTCTATCTTTTACAGATTTTCCTTCGTTTCCCTTTTCTGTCGAAACAAGAATCTTTCCCGCAGTATCAATAATGTAAATCTCTTCAAAATCAGTACCTTCTCCGAGAATATTTCTCAGACACTCCCGTAATTCGCCTATAAAAGCATCCTTTCCCACTCCATTATACAGACTAGATAGCAGATTGAGCACTCGTAGGGATTGCGCCGCCGTTTCGATCTGATATTTTCTGTTATCTACCTCCATCACTAAGGTCCGCTTCTTCATCTCGGAGAACCCTTTGAGGTACGAAAACAAGTTCTCTTTAAGGTAAAAGCTGGCTTGAGTGAAAAGAAGCCATGACACGATGAGTGTGGGGATGATAGATACCAACAAGAAAGAAATGATTATCCTCATTTTTAGGCTGGTTGTTAATCTTACGTTCCCCATATCTCCTCCATTTGGGTTTACCCCTCTTTAATTGTATCATGCCGGACTATATTCATTATTCTTCTCTTGTGTTTCTTCTTCTACTACTTCTTCAACCACATCCTTTGCGGTAACCTTAAACCTCCGCAGAGCGGTACGCAGCTGCTCGGCCAGGCCGGATAAGTTTTGCGCAGATGACGTCATCTGCTGCATGGCTCGAGTCTGCTGCTGAATCGATGTAGACATTTGTGATGAACCTGTGGCCGCCTGCTCAGCTGTCAAGGCTATCTCCTCAATAGTTTTGGCAACCTGTTGAGCACCGCCTGCCTGTACAGTCGTAGCGTCTGATATTTCCTGAGCTTTGGATGTGATCTCCTGGGTGCCTATACCGATCTGACTCATGATGCTTAGAGCCTGATTGACAATATCAATACTCTCTGAAACCTGCTGAGTACCTGCAGTCATTCCATTAACCACATCAGCTGTGGAATCAGTTATTGTACTTACCATGCCTTCAATCTGTACAGCGGCTTTTTTAGTCCCTTCGGCTAATTTTCTGATTTCATCAGCAACTACGGCAAAACCGCGACCTGCCTCACCTGCATGGGCGGCTTCAATTGCTGCATTCAAGGCCAGAAGATTGGTCTGGTCAGCAATATCTTTAGTAGTTCCGACGATTACAGCAATTTCCTTAGCGCGCCTATCCAGATCCTTAACTGTGGAAGTGTTGGCTTTCACAATATCATCTATGACCTTTAACCTGCCTGCGGCCTGTCTACCTGATTCTGTTCCTTTTTCTGCAAGTTTTGCCGCTTCCTGAGTAGCATCGGCAGCTGCCTTTGAATTAGTAGCGCCTTGCTGGATGGACTTAGAGAGGTCTGCCACCACCTTTGTCGAGGTCTCCAGTTTCTTGGACTGCTCTCTTGAGCCTGTAGCTATCTCTTGCGTGGTCTTGGCCACCTGCCCCAAGGCAGTATTTACCTGACGTGAGGAATTGGAGAGTTGATTTGATGAGGAAGCAACTTTTGCCGAGCTGTCCATTGCCAGACGAATAGCTCTTCCTAAGTCATCAAATGATTTGTTTAACGCATCAGTCAATGTCTTAATATCTCCTCTTGCCTCTAAAGCATATCTTTGAGAAATATCTCCTTTGGACAATGCAAGGCTGAGTCTGATTACTTCTTGAACCGGTTTGGCTATAGAGTCAATCAAGGTATTCAGCGTATCTACAATATTCTTCCAGCTTCCACCGACACCTTCAACCTTTGCTCTTTCGTTAAGCTTACCTTCCACTCCGGCGACTTGAGCAACTCTGGAAACTTCATTGGCTAAACGGTTTAAATTGTCAACCATGTTATTCAGCGTATCTTTTAGCTGAAGAATCTCTCCTGCTGCTTCTACCGTTATTTTCTGAGTTAAATCTCCATTTGCAATAGCCGTACCTACCTTGGCAATATTTCTTACCTGTGCAGTAAGATTGGCCGCCATAGCATTCACTCGATCCGTAAGGTCTTTCCATGTCCCGCCGACACCCGGAACTAATGCCTGGCCGCCGAGTTTTCCTTCCGTTCCTACTTCCTTTGCCACACGTGTGACTTCAGCTGCGAATGTATTCAGGGAGTCCACCATTGCATTGATCGTATTTTTAAGTTCAAGTATTTCGCCCATTGCTTCTGCTGTAATCTTCTGGGTCAAGTCTCCCTTGGCAACGGCAGTTGTAACAAGAGCAATATTACGCACCTGTGCGGTAAGGTTGGCCGCCATGGCATTCACTCGGTCTGTAAGATCTTTCCACAGTCCGCCGACGCCTGGCACTAATGCCTGGCCGCCGAGTTTTCCTTCCGTTCCTACTTCCTTTGCCACACGAGTAACTTCCGCACCGAAGGTGTTGAGGGAGTCAACCATCTTGTTGATGGTATTCTTAAGCTCTAATATTTCGCCTTTTGCTTCTACTGTAATCTTCTGGGCTAGGTCTCCGTTAGCCACCGCAGTGGTAACCTGGGCTATATTACGCACCTGGCTGGTTAAGTTTCCAGCCATGGCATTTACGTTATCGGTAAGGTCTTTCCATGTTCCGCCGACACCTGGCACTAATGCCTGGCCGCCAAGCTTTCCTTCAGTTCCTACCTCCTTGGCTATACGAGTAACTTCTGCGCCAAAGGTATTCAGTGAGTCCACCATCTTATTGATGGTATTCTTAAGCTCTAATATTTCGCCCATTGCCTCTACTGTCATCTTCTGAGCCAAGTCTCCCCTGGCAACCGCGGTAGTTACCAAAGCGATATTTCTCACCTACGCAGTAAGGTTGGCCGCCATGGCGTTCACGCGGTCTGTAAGGTCTTTCCAGGTTCCGGCAACACCCGGCACAACTGCCTGGCCGCCGAGTTTTCCTTCTGTTCCTACTTCCTTGGCCACACGGGTAACTTCCGCGCCAAATAAAGTCAGGTTGTCCACCATTTTATTGATCGTATTCTTTAACTCCAGAATTTCGCCTTTTGCCTCTACCGTGATTTTCTGTGTCAGGTCTCCGTTGGCCACTGCGGTGGTTACCTGTGCAATATTACGCACCTGACTGGTTAAGTTTCCGGCCATAGCATTTACATTATCTGTAAGATCTTTCCAGAGGCCTGCGACTCTTTCTACCTTTGCCTGCCCGCCTAATTTTCCTTCTGTTCCCACTTCCTTGGCAATACGGGTAACTTCTGCACCAAAGGTGTTAAGTGAATCCACCATAGCATTTAAGGTGTTTTTAAGTTCAAGAATCTCGCCTTTTGCCTCTACGGTCATTTTCTGAGATAAATCTCCTTTAGCAACTGCGGTGGTAACCTGGGCGATATTACGCACCTGCGAGGTGAGGTTAGACGCCATAGCATTTACATTATCTGTAAGGTCTTTCCATGTTCCTGCAACACCCGACACTACGGCCTGGCCGCCAAGTTTTCCTTCTGATCCTACCTCCTTGGCCACACGCGTAACTTCACTGCTGAAACCTGTAAGAAGATCAACCATGCTGTTATATGAATCTGCCAATTCTCCGAAGATATCCTCCCCCCTTGACTTCAGCTTTTTCGTAAGATCGCCCCTTCTTACCGCTTCCAGCGCGTCTAACAAATCTCTTAGCCGCTGTTCTGACTTATCATCAAACCCTTCCCTTTCTGTTGCAACTGCTTCATCATCTGATTCACGGAAAAGAACCTTCTTTGCTTCTTGTCTAATTGGCTTTACCATACTTCCCCATCTCCTTAAACTTTAGTAAATTTTATTTTTATTCATTACTAATATTTTTTTTGCAATTCTTTTAAACGCCATTCCTATACAGCTAAGAGGCGCATAATGAGATATAGGTAGGCCATTCATTTGGGCTTTGAAAATTTTTCGTGAATAAGGCAGAGTAAAAATCTTTAAGCTGGTCATATTATTTTCGACCAGGAATTCTTTTATTAATTTCTTGACTTCCCATGTTTGGTAATAGTCCATAACAGATATGGAATTTCTCCTTAGAAGCATCATCATCAGGTTAGTTTCTATACCTAATTCTTTATTCAGCTCTATGACCAAACTCCTCAGAGTAGTGAGTGTTTCATAGGCAAAAACTCCCGAATCTAAAGGTATGATAATATTCTTGGAAGCGACAATTCCGTTAATCATAAGCAGGGTTGATCCCGGGGGGACGTCTATTAAGACATAATCGAAAAATCCTGTTATATAAGACAAGTTTTGTCTCAATAAGGACGCATTATTGGGTTTACCAGCCATGTGCGTTTCAGCGGCCAGAAGATCCAAAGAGGAAGGCGCAAGACAGACTCCTGAAGCTGTTTCCAATATGACTTCACTCATATTTTTCTGCCCAAAGAGCACATCGTAAACAGAAAAATCGATGGTTTTTCTGTCAATTCCCAGACCGGCAGTAGCATTGCCTTGCGGATCCAAATCTATAACCAGCACCCTCTTATTCATTTTTGCAAGGTACCCGGCAATATTCAGGCAGGATGTTGTTTTTCCTGTCCCTCCTTTATGGTGAACAAAAGCAATAATCATAGCCTTTTTCGCACCACCTGATGTTTTTAAAAACGAGTTTTTCACTTTTATTTAATTCCTTAAATATATCAAAACAAAAAAACAAGCTATTCATCAACAAAGGAAGAATACTCTAAAACTACTTCAGCTAGTCATATCTTTTTCGTGGCAAGGCTCCTAATTTTAATCAACTACCCCACGCTAATGATACCCAAAAGCATTGGAGCATGCAATATTTAAAAATATATATTTTCGTTTTTATTATTTTCTAAGGAGTAAGCATGGACTAATTTTCGAGTGTGCTCAGGAGATTTTAGCCCCATTTTCCGATTATGTTGACGCCAAACTATTGCCTTTTTTTCTCTTTGCTATATCCTTATATCTTGTGGCGGCGTACAATTTAGAAAACTTTAAAACCAGAAGAAGTCAATGAATGTAGATTTTGAAAATTTGTTAAAACCGATAACAGAGGAAAATCCGTGCGGAAGAGATATTTCCGATGAAGCAGATTTTTACATTTTAGAGGAAATGGCTAAAGGTAAGCAGGAAACTCAGTTTTCTGAAGGTGAACCTCCAAATTGGCACGAAGTTCTAGACCTTGCCCTAACACTGTTTAAGCAGAGCAAGGATTTATGGGTCGCATACTATATTCTATGCTGCATGGTTAATCTGCATGGCGATGAAGGCATGGTTAAAGGCTTTGAATTTCTGCAAGCTTTGCTTGAAAAGTTTTGGAATTCGCTCAGCCCTAAACTAGATACAGATAGCGACAATCCTTCATCACAAAGAATTAACGTAATTAAAGATATATTTGTCCTGCAGGGGTCCTTCGCTACCGGAGTTAAGAACATTCCACTCACAAAATCTGGAATAGGATCTTTTAGCTACAAGGACGTCCTTGACAGCGGCAAAAAGGAGCAATCAGTAACAGAAAACACAATACTTGCCGCGCTAAGTGACTCTGACAAAGAATTTTTAACAAGCTTGAAAAGCAACTTTAAAAAAACACAAGAGCTTGCAAAAAATCTGAAGCTTTTCTTGCAAGACAAGGGAATAACTACAGAATTTGAAGAAGCTTTTGAAGCATTCGTATCAATGATCAATACAATGGAAAAATACCTTGATTCAAATAATCAGGCAGCAGATGGTGAACAGGATCAAGAAGGTGGATCATTAAATACGTCCGGCAAAACTTCAAAAAACAAGGCGGGTTCTGCTGAGAGAAAAGTTGCTCCAGACCAGATTTCCAATTATCAGGACGTCGTAAGACTGCTAAAAAAGATTTGTCAGTGGTATGAAGAAAACGAACCATCAAGTCCTGTGCCTCTCTTTTTGAATAAGGCAGAATCTTTGATAGGTAAAAGTTTTGTTGATATCGTTACAGATGTCGCCTCGTCAGCAATAAAAGATCTTTCTATGTTAGTAAATCTGGAAATTAAACAGGACTTGGGAAGTGGTTCCGGCACGCATAAAAAATCAACCATCAAATAATAAACACGCAGATCCACCCAAAACGTAAGAGTTCAGTTTCACATGGGGCTATAGCATTACGGCGCCTTACTAAAACGCATGGTTGTCGGAATCAAAAAAGCCTCCCGATTTCAGGCGGTCTTGATGTGTAAGATGTTGGCTATCAACGGAAGTTCTTTTTTTTGCAGGGCCCGACATTATTTTATCTAAAAATAATGTAATATATTTATGCAAGGCTTGTTACGGGAAAAGGAGTCTTGGAATAATTTTCCCGAATAATTTGTAGTTTTTTATGCATTCAGGAGAGACATTTGATGCTATGGCGTAGTATTTGCCGTCAGTTTTATTTCTTACTTATGATAAAGCTTGTTCAAAGCATTCTCATGGTAGGCCACTCTTGATATTGTCTGTCCAAAACCTATTTACCTATACAGAATTTACTAAAAATGGTTTCGTAAATATCCAAAGACGCATTCTCTCCTGTAATATTTCCCAGGCTGGCGACTATATGTCTCAGAGAGATAGCAGCAAGCTCCCAATTTTCGAGACGCAGATCTTTGAGAACATCCGGGATAAAAGAGAGCGACCTTTTCAAATGTTCTGCGTGCCTTTGAGATACAGCTAACTCCGGTTCTTTTTCATGAGGATGGTTCCATGCTTTTCTTTCTACTATATCAAGAAGTTCTTTAATTCCGGATTCATTTTTGACTGAAATAACAGCAGTATCATATTCGACCAGCGGTAAAGAATTAACATTAGCGAGCAAATCTGATTTATTCCATACGGCTACAATGTTCTTATTTTTGCCTAAATATTTCTCCATTTCAGTTGTTTCAGATTTAATATCAGCAATTGATGCATCAAGCAGCCATAAAACTATTTGTGAAGTTTCCAGAGACGAGAGAGTTTTTTGTATCCCAATATTTTCTATTATATTATCAGAGTCTCTCAATCCTGCCGTATCTATGAGCTTAACCGGAATTCCCCGTATATTTACAAACTCTTCAAGAGTATCTCGTGTAGTTCCGGGAATATCTGTTGTAATAGCTCTGTCATAGCCAAGCAGCAAATTCATCAGTGATGACTTTCCCGCGTTTGGTCTGCCTGCAATAACAACCCTGACGCCTTCTCTTATTACTTTTCCCTCAAGCTTAGTTTCATAAAGATTTAGCACCTCTTTCTGAATTAAAGATATTTCTTTATCCAACTCTTCTTTGGATTTAAAATCTAGTTCTTCTTCAGGAAAATCTATTCTTGCTTCGCACTCTATCATCACATCAGCTAATCGTGTTCGCAAAGACTTTATTTTTCTGCCTAAAACTCCTTCCATCTGTTTTTCTGCCAGATGCACTGCCATGAAGCTGTTTGCGTTTATCAGATCGCACACAGCTTCAGCCTGGGTCAGGTCCATTTTGCCATTTACGAAAGCGCGATATGTAAATTCTCCCGGTGCGGCCTGCCTAGCGCCATTATTCAGAACTGCGTTAAAAATCCTCCGCGAATTAAATGCTCCGCCGTGCACGTGAAGTTCGACAACATCTTCGCCTGTGAAAGTATTCGGACCTTTCATAAAAACTGCAAATGCAGTTTCTCCAGCTCCTGATTTATCCGGCATTATTTTTCCAAGAAGAAATCTACCTCTTGTATCTTCAGAAAGAGCTTTTCCGGATTTCCAAACCAAATTCCCGACATTAAGAGAATCTCTGCCGGAAATTCTTATCACGGTTATTGAACCGCCTATTCCGGAGCAAATCGCGGCAATTGTATCTTTATCATTCATGTTGTACCTATTTTCATTGATCGCGCATCACGTAGACATTCAGTAAACTATGTATGTCAATGTTTCTGCTAAGCCCTCGCTAAAACGCATAGCTAAAGGAAATAGCTGCGAATGCTCAACCTGGACGATACACGGCGCCCTCGGCGAGGTCGCCCCACCACCACCACCCAACGACGATGCATGAAATTATGATTTAAGTGGAGGGTTCCGCTTTTACCATGCGTTTTAGCAAGGTTGCCGGAACCGCAAAATACTAAAATAAAGAAATCAGCCAGCTTGAGTCTGGCAACATATTTTACTGAACTTTTACCGCATCACTTATTCATTATTCTATAAAATACAGGCTACTGGCCTGAGTTAATTAAAGTACAACATATTTTTTAATTTTAAACTCTGATTTCCCTTTAACTCCAAGAGATACCAGTTCCTTAATTTTATGAATCTGCCTGTATTTTGTAATTCTTGAAGCAATTTCAGGGCCTATGCCAGGCACTCTCAACAGCAACTCTCTTGGCGCAGAATTAATGTTTACCGGGAAAGTATCAGGATTAAGTTCCGCCCATATTTCCTTAGGGTCTTTTTCCAGATTTAAATTTCCATTAGTATCATAAGAAAAATCCTCTTGTTTAAACCCGTATTTCCTTATAAGAAAATCAGATTGGTATAGCCGGTGCTCTCTTACAAGCTTATTACTGGAGGCCGGAGGAGGGCTGTCAAGTGCAAAAGTTTCAGACCAAGATGGTTGCAATGGATTTTCCTGGTATGCGGAAAAATATATCCTATTGAAATTCAGCCTCTCATATAAACCGAAGGAATACTTTAATATTTCCGAGTCAGGCTCATTCGAAGCACCGACTATAAACTGGGTTGTAAGCTTAACTTTCGGGTATTTTTCTTTTGCTAACCCGGAGAGATGTTTCAAGGATCTTACAATATCTCTGTCAAAATCTTTCCTCTGTGACAGCTTGTTGAAATAGCTCCTCCCGGGAGTCTCTATGTTCAGTGATACCGCGTTGGAAAGAGACATAGCCTCTTCCATGGATGCCTCCGAGGCACCGGGAATAACCTTCAAATGTATATATCCCTTGAAAGAATATTTTTTTCTTATCAGCGAGACCGAAGCAATAAGCTTGTCCATTGTGTAATCAGGAGTGTCGATAATTCCGGAACTTAGGAATAGTCCAAAAACTTTTCTTGCCTTATAATACTCCATAAAAGTCCGGCTTATCTCATCAGGAGTGAGAATACATCTTCTAACACTGTTTTCGCTTCTGAGCGGACAGTATTTACAATCGCTTGTGCAAACATTTGAAAGCAGAGTTTTTAATAATACTGAATAGCCGCCATTCGGCAAAGTAACAGGATATATCCACTTACCATCTTCTCCCCTTTTCCTCCTGTCATCCTTACCCGTGCCGCAGGCACACGCTAGGTCATACTGCGAATCTTCCGATAGGATTTTCAATTTGTCGACAACTTCCATAAAACCCACAAATTAGCATTTGCACTGACAATGGCTAAATATTCTCTACACAAAAAAAGCAGGAGGTTTTTTGCCTCCTACTTTTTTAGGCTATTTAAATAGAACTAGGGTTTAGCATATGGTGCTGATAATATTGAACCAGATTTTTCGAAAACTCTACAAATTTTTTATCTGGGTTTTCCGAAGCAGCTTCTTTCTTAAGATATTCCAAAGCGGATCTGATGAAGCACACAGTAATATTACCTTCCTCTTTTTGGCATAGTACCTCTACATTCCAATTTTCGTCATAATACTTCTTTACAAGGGCATAATTTTTAAGCCATACCTCTTTTTCATGCTTCCTAAGTACTTTATTGCTTTTCAATGAACGATTGACGCTATCAACGATTTTCACAATTCCTTGCTTATACTCCATGTTGTGATCCTCATGCTTCTCAGATCCTAAGTCGCCAATCACAGTTTTTTTATTTTCTAAACCTGTCTTTTCTTTCTCTACATCAGATTTTTTCTCTTTTACGCCTATGGGTTCACTTGTTTCCATTTTTTGTTCGGGAGCCTCCTGCTTCTCAAGTCCTGAGTCGTTATTTACAGACTTTTCCTTTTCTTCAGGCGCAGGATCGGTTGTAGGAGTAATAGTGCATTCGGCTGTTCGTTTAAAAGTAAATGTTGGTAGCGCGGTAATATTTATATCATAATTTTTATCATCATGAGGCAATATTATAGTCCGATAGTGCATCATCATAGGTAATTTCCAAAAATCTGAAATATAGGCAACCCAAAGCTCCTCTCCTTTAGTGACATCAACAGCAAGCTGACTTGACTCATAAGGTTTAAGGATTTTAATCTCTTTTTTAGTCTTCCCATCAGTCTTCATTACAACAAATTTTAGACCATCCTCATATTCCATGCTATTTGTTAAAGTAATGGTGCCGCATTCTGTGTTTTGCCATAGACAAAGCAACAACACTACAAATAACAGTTGTTTAATTTTTAACCTTTTCATAAAAATCCTTTCTTAATAAATATGTTTAATAATAATTGCAACAGCAAAACTAAATTAGTTTATGAATGAAAATTGTTATTTCAATGAAATGATGATTTTTTACTATTTCCCCTCACATAAACAGAGAGATCGACATGACAATTATCGTTGGTTTTTCGATTTATTTGTTTTGACGAGTCGTATGAATTATTTTCGCAATTCTCTGCATATAAAGCGTTACACATTTTATCTTTTCCTCTTTTTTGCTCTTTTCTTAAAGATTGATTGCTAAATCAATAAATGATAATACAACAAAATACTATCTTTCACGTTATTTTGTGAAGTTTTTTTACAAAAAGGCTTTTTTTAAAAAAAAAGAGAATAAGCTTCACTGAAAACGATTAAAAAATAATAACAAAATAGGAAAGCCGCAAAAAAAGAAATTAAAGTATAGTGCGGCAAAAAACTAATGAAATAAACAATCAAATAAAAAAGGGAGAGAATTTAAATTATGAGTGGGTGCAATTATTTTCCGTTTTTGAAAACAATTTTATGTTTTTTATTTTTTACCAGTGCTGGGGTAGTTTTTGGAAGGATAACTGTTCAAGAGCCAGATAGTATTATGACTAAATCTGACAAAGACTTTTACGTAGAATACGATGCTAAGAGAGAGCTTTGGTTTGGAATGGAGCTTATTAGGCAAGAGAATGTTAATTGGTGGAAAAAAAGGTTAGCATACGAAGCTTATATGCATTTTCAGCTCCAATCAAGATATAGGCAGATGATAACTACGATGATAGAGGAGCCTACTCAAGCGGAGATTGATGCGGCGAAAATTTATTCTCCGTTTGAGAGGGAAATGCAAAAGAACCGTAAATTCATTGATCTATTAGACAGGAATAGTAACGATAACATTGATTGCGGCACTGCGCTAAAGAGAATAACTACTTTCGATATAGATGATGTTTATGCAGGCGCAGTTAGAGTGTTTGCCTATAATCTCAAGCACTATAAGGAGGGGGGAGAAACCACTTGGGTAGCATATGCATCAAGAGTACCTATAGCTAGGCCGTTGTATTTAGAAAAGAATTTTGACGTTGGCTCTCCCGATATCATGATGGCAGTAACTGTTAAAATTAGTAATACTTTTTATTCTCCTTTAGGGGTATTCGAAAGTCCCATTGCTAAGGTTTTTGACATGAAAACTGGAAATACAGCTAAAAAAATATCCGTGCCGTTTCTCTCTTTTGTAGCTCGTGCTGTGGGGGCGATTAATCCTGGCGTTAAATACATGGTGGATAGGCTAGGAGCGCCTATGCGTAATATATTTAAGTCAAGCGGAATACATTACTCAATATCAGGATTCAAGCAGAAAGTGTATACCGCGCCTTATATCTGCTACGAAAAAGGTAAGAGTCCTTCGTCACTGAGGCACGATTTTGTTTTAGTTGATCCATACGGCGATATAGAATATAAAATTAGCAATAAGCATTGGATTTCAACAAGTCCATATTTTTCTTGCGTTGATTCACTTGATGTTAAAGAATATCCTTTCCTTGTAACCGATCGTATAGAACTTGGGAACTATACAGCTAAAGACCAGGTGCATGTTTTTGTATCCAAGATACTTGAAGACGTGCACTTCAGGGTCAAAAAAGAGGAAGAAGTTTTAAAATAATTAAGAGCGACGGAAAAGCTTCGCCTCACCTTTTCGACATAGAACTTTTTTTGAGACCGTTTGGGGTATCTGTTAAGGAAACTGTCCTTGCAAAAATGCCCATCATAACAAGAGGCTAATGTGTTTTAGTTTGTTATGGGTCGGTTTTTACAGGAACCCGGCGGGAAAGCATATTCTTTCGCTGCAACTTGTATGTAAATAGCGGATATTCCGGTGAGAGATATTTCCATGTTGTTAAACTTACCGGTACCATTATCAAAATGAAACAGGTGGTTAGCCGGTAATAGGATTGCATTTTTGTTGTTTATATTGATATCAATATTCTGATCCGCAGAATAGACAAGAAAATGTCCTGTATCAAGATTGAATCTATGAGTTTTAGTATCCCGTGTAATGTCGACTTTTGAGGTGCAGCAATCTCTTTTTACAATGATATTAAAGTCCTTGACAGGTCCGTCGATAAGCTTTGCGAAGGTTTTCCTATTTCCTGAGAAATATGCACTATCAAAACGCTTTTTCAGAACATCTTTTTTCCCGTTGTCGTGTTCTAGAACAACTCCATTGCCGTCAATCATAACAAGGATACGATCATAACCGGAAAAATCCGAAAATTCTCCATCCTTAACAATTCCAGCTATGCTCAGCCTCCATGCAAATCCTTCATTTTTTAAAGGATGGTGAACCTTTAATTCTGTAGTAAATCCCATCCCATTCTTCCATGGAACACGTTTGAAGTCCTTGTCAGATAAAATTGAAAATTTCATAAAAATACGGCCCGCCTTATTATCACATTTTTCTATTCTAAATATTAACCGGGTACATAATAAAATAAACTTTGATTTGAGGATGATATAGTATTATTTTATGGGTCCCATAATATTTGTAATTTTAGAAATGTGTTAGACCGTATTGAGTAAAGTCTATGAAAAGTTCGTTTTTGGATAATCTTATTTCTAAGCTGGACAACCTGGATGCCGGCAATATGCAGGCTTTCGTACACAAGCTGCTAAAACAGAAGGGATTCCTTGAAGTGATTTTCGACGCCATTATGGAAGGCATTGTGGTCATAGACAGAGGGTTGAAGATAGTATATTACAATAAAAGCGCCGGGCTCATTTTGGGGATACCCGAAGAAGACGGCAGGGATCTTAAGATTTCAACTTTTTTAAGGGGCATTGACTGGACAAGAATACTTCAACAGGATGAAGAAGAATGGTATCGGATATCCAGGCAGGAAATAGAGATATTTTATCCTGCCAAACGTATCGTGAATTTCTATGTTGTTCCTCATAACGATGAAGATAAACTTGCGACAATAATTCTGAGTGATATAACAGAGAAACGAAAAAGGGAAGTAGAGAATTTTGAATCTGAAAAGATACAGCTTATGTCCACGTTTGCCGCAGGAGTTGCTCACGAAATAGGCAATCCGCTTAACAGCCTGAATATACATCTTCAGCTTCTTGAACGCATTTTTAAGGACAAAATGGATGATGAGGCAAAAGAGATTTTGGGAGTAGCCAGGAGCGAAGTCAAGAGGCTTGATTTGATTATTACTCAGTTTTTGAGTGCAATAAGACCGACTAAACCCAATATGGAGCCTGTAGACTTGCAGGAAATAGTGAATTACACACTTGATTTTATGCATATCGAACTGGCCGAGCACAATGTCAAGATTGAAAAAAGGTTCGAAGAAATAGTTCCCCTTGTCCTTGGTGATGAAAATCAGCTGAAACAGGCTTTTTTTAACATAATAAAGAATGCGATGCAGGCCATGTCTACCGGCGGCGGCATAACTATTGAATGTTATGTTAATGAAGAAAAAGAGATTCTTTCGCTAGCAATGTCTGATACAGGGAGCGGCATATCCGCCGAAGACATAACAAAGGTGTTTGATCCGTATTTTACTAAAAAGAACAAGGGTACCGGACTTGGTTTGATGATAGTGGAGCGTATTATAAGAGAGCACGGCGCTGAACTTTTAGTAGAAAGCGACCCCGGCAAAGGAACAAAGTTTATTATTAATTTCCCGTTAAGAATTCGTAAAACCAGGCTACTGGAATCTCAAAGATAAATATATGTTCCATAAGCGTTTTTTTACGGAATATTATGTTGAGTGTTAGGTTTTAAGTTTTAGGTATCAATGATAATTAAAGATTAAAGAGATACTAGCACAGGTGTAGAAAAGATTAATTCTTTGCACCTTAGTGTCTCTATGTTTAGAAAAATAGACAAATGAAAACAGACGCCATTAGAAAAACTATATTGCTGATAGAAGATGACAGAAATACCAGAAATGGCGTGGCTAAACTTCTGCGGCACAAATACGAGATAGTTATTGCTGAAGATGGGGCAAGGGGTATCAATGTTCTTCAGAGAAATAATTTTGACCTTGTGCTTACTGACATACAAATGCCAGGAGCCAATGGCATGGATGTTCTCGCCGAGTGCACAAAGAAAAATCCAGCGATTCCATGTGTTCTTATCACCGCATATGGTTCAATTGAAACGGCTGTAGATGCAATCAAAGCCGGCGCTTATGATTTTATTTCAAAACCCATTGATGTAAGCAAGCTGGAAGTGACTATAGAAAGGGCTTTGGAATCTAAAGAACTCAAGGAAGAAAACACTAGCCTTAAAAAACAGATTGATGAAAAACACGGCGTCAAAAATATCATAGGCAGTTCGCCAAAAATGATGGAAATACTGGAAACTGTGAAACAAGTCGCGCCGGCAAAGGCTACAATTTTAATTTTAGGAGAGAGCGGGACAGGGAAGGAACTTATTGCAAAGGCTATTCATAATCTGAGCGGACGAAAAGGCGCCTTTATTCCGGTTCATTGCGCTGCATTGCCTTCCGCGTTATTGGAAAGCGAGCTTTTTGGTCACGAAAGAGGTGCTTTTACTGGAGCCTCAGAGCAAAGAAAAGGCAGGTTTGAACTTGCTGACGGCGGAACCATTTTTCTTGACGAAATAGGAGAAATAGACCAGCTCGTTCAAGTAAAACTTCTCAGGATACTTGAAACAAAAACATTCGAGAGGGTTGGGGGAGCGGTTTTAACGAAAACTGATGCCAGAATAGTAGCTGCCACAAATAAAAATCTCGTTACGCTAGTGAAAGAAGGCAAGTTTAGAGAGGATCTGTTCTTCAGGCTTAATGTCCTTTCAATAGAGCTTCCACCGTTGCGCGAGAGAAAGGAAGACATCCCTTTGCTGGTTAAAAATTTTATTGATTTCTATTCCAAAGAGAATATGAAAAAAATAGAAGGGATTTCTGAAGATGCCATGAATGTTATTTCAAACTATGATTGGCCGGGCAACATAAGAGAGCTCAGGAATTGCATAGAGAGAATGGTTGTTCTTTGCAGAGAAAAGGTTTTACAAACCTCCAACATTCCTCAAAATATTACTGAAAAAATTATTCTTGGGAGTTCCTTGAATAAAGCAGCATCGACAGGCGAATTGAATATCGAAAACAATGAAAAAAGCCTGATAATTCAGGCGCTTGACGAAACTAACGGCAACAGAACCATGGCGGCTGAAAAACTGGGAATAAGCAGAAGAACGCTTCACCGCAAACTTAATGAATACGGATTGAAGTAATAGTTATTTTCAAAAGAGAATACAGAGAAAATTTCTTTCTCCCACCATCTCTGAGAGAGAATCAATAATTATCGTTAGTGTAGATATTGAGATATTTCGGAACTCGAAATTTTAGCAAAAGATACAAAATCATGCAGAATACGAAAGAAACAGATGCAAGTTTGCTTTATCACGAGAAACCGACTCCAGGCAAAATTGCTTTAAAATTGACAAAGGAATGCGAGACACAGGAGGATTTGTCCTTAGCCTACACGCCTGGTGTCGCAAATCCCTGTATATCCATAAAAGAAAACCCCGATAATGTATGGAAATATACAGCAAAAGGTAATCTGGTTGCGGTAATTTCTGACGGCACGGCTGTTCTTGGTTTGGGAAATATTGGACCGGAAGCCGCACTTCCTGTAATGGAAGGCAAAGCTGTCCTGTTCAAGCGTTTTGCGGATATAGATGCATTTCCTATATGTTTAAAGGATGTGTTTTTAGGAAATGGGAAGACCGATTCCAAAAAAGTAATTGAAACTGTCCAGAGACTTGAACCGGCTTTTGGCGGTATTAATCTGGAAGATATTGCCGCACCTGCATGTTTTGAAATTGAAAAAGAATTAAAAAAAACTCTATCTATTCCGGTATTTCACGATGATCAGCATGGCACCGCTATTATATCGCTTGCTGCTATATTAAATGCACTTAGACTCGTCAACAAAAAAATTGAAACCTGCAGGTTTGTGATAAATGGTGCCGGCGCCGCCGGTATTGCCTGCGCTGAATACTACATCATGGCAGGCGCAAAAAGAAAAAACTTCATATTATGTGATATTGGAGGTGCAATTAATAAATCAAGAACGGACCTGACTCCTGAAAGGCAAAAGTTTGCCGATGCTACGGATACTAAGGCTACCACTCTTGCAGAAGTAATAAAGGATTCTGATATATTTTTAGGCGTTTCCGTGGGAGGATGTGTATCAAAAAATATGATAAAAAGCATGGCAGAGGGAGCCATTGTGTTCCCTATGGCGAATCCCGTTCCGGAAATATACCCAAATGAGGCGATTGACGCGGGCGCTGCAGTTGTTGGCACCGGCAGAAGTGATTTCCCGAATCAGATTAATAATGTTTTAGGGTTTCCGGGTATTTTTAGGGGTGTACTGGATACTGGCGCAGGGGATATTAATACAGAGATGTGTCTCGGCGCTTCTAAAGCTCTCGCTGACTTAGCGTCAGAGGAAGTTCCTGCCGATATTTATGCGATATTGTCTGCAGCGTATCCTGAAGATGCCGCCAGAGGCATTTTTGACGACAAAAATCCGCTAAAATTTTCATATATCCTACCAAAACCTTTTGATCCGAGAGTCGTTCCAAGAGTTGCTCGAAATGTTGCTGAAGCCGCAATGAAAACTGGTGTTGCCCGAATACAAATTCGAGACCTGGATGGCTACGAAAAACAGGTCGCCAAAAGAATGAGAATTATTAAATGAAAGCAAAATCTATTATTCTTTTTTGTGATGATACTTACGACGTCATTACTACTGCTATAGCAATCAAAACAGGTAAGCTTGACTTTAATAAATTGCATAAAATCTGCGTGTGGCAGGATAGTGAAGGTCGAATATGGTCTCTCGATCATAGACAGACGGGGTTGTTGCAATGATTTTAAGTGGAGCCGGCGAATACGCCTCGGTTATTTGGGCAGAGCGTAAATTGTAATAAAAATAGATTTGAATTTACAAATAAATGGCAAGGCAAGCAAATCTATGTATATTTAGATGATGATTTGGCAATGCTAGTAAAAATTCCCGGTACCTATCCGGACTATTTCAGGAAGCCAATCTTATATTAAGGAATAAAATGTCTGGAAAACTTGAATATAATCTTATAAAAAAGTCTAAAAATTCCAATGCTAGGTTAGGGCTCATACAAACCGCGCATGGAAACATTAATACTCCAATATTCATGCCTGTGGGCACCAGGGGTTCGGTAAAGGCTATGACTCCTGACGAGCTTAAAGAGTTAAACGCTGAAATAATATTGGGAAACACCTATCACCTTTACCTGCGGCCAGGCATGGAAATAATACGAGAGGCCGGAGGTCTGCATAAGTTTATGAACTGGGACAGGCCCATTCTCACCGATAGCGGAGGCTTTCAGGTGTTCAGCCTGACAAAGCTTAGAAAACTAACAAAAAACGGAGTGGAATTCGCCTCTCATATCGATGGCACGCGGTTTTTCCTTGGCCCAAAAGAATCAATGGCAATTCAGAAAGATCTCGGCTCGGATATAGTAATGGCTTTCGACGAGTGCACCCCGTATCCCTGCGAATACGAACAGGCAAAAAAATCTCTCGAAATAACTCTTCGATGGGAGGCTATCGCAAGAGACGAAGAGCTCCAGCCGCACCAGAGTCTTTTTGGGATTGTACAGGGTGCAACTTATAGGGATCTACGTGAACGTTCCGCCCAGGAACTCGTTAAAATAGGTTTTGAAGGGTACGCCATAGGCGGACTGAGCGTCGGAGAACCAGAAGATGTTATGCTGGAAAACATAGAATGGGTCACTCCAATTCTGCCTGAAACAGCTCCTCGCTATCTGATGGGGGCAGGTACTCCAAAACAGATAGTCGAATCAGTAGCAAGAGGCATTGATATGTTTGATTGTGTCATGCCTACGCGACTCGCCCGACACGGCAGCGCATTTGTAGGAAAAGGAGAAACTATTCCTGTGAAAGCCGGACGTTATGCAAAAGATTTTACCCCAATAGAGGAAGGGTGTCAGTGTTACGCTTGCAGAAATTATACAAAGGCTTATATCAGGCATCTCTTGAATGTAGGGGAAATCTTAGGGATGCGGCTTCTTACAACCCATAACCTCTACTATTTTCTTAACCTCATGAAGGGTATCAGGGAAGCAATAAGGGATGAAAAATTCGAAGAGTTTAGGAAAAGATTCCAATAACCCTATTTTTTAGATACTGCATTAACTATATAATTAACTACTTGGTCAATTGTCTTATCGCTACTGTCGATACAGATTGCGTCCTCAGCTTTTTTCAGAGGAGCGATATCTCTTTTTGAGTCCATCTCATCGCGCAAGGCTATTTCTTTTGCAACACTTTCCACAGTAGCTGTCTCAAGAACCTCTCCAGATTGCCCCAGCCTGCGTTTCGCCCTTACTTCAGGAGAAGCCGTAAGATAAAATTTATACTTAGCATGAGGAAAAACATTCGTCCCAATGTCCCGCCCCTCCATAACAATTGTACCAAGCTTCGTCAGTTTTCTCTGTTCCGCAACAAGCCACTTTCTTACAACGAGACTCTTTGATGGAACACCGACTTTTGCCGATACTTTGTGAGTTCTTATTTTTTCAAGATTTACCTGTTTTGAATCTATGGTGAGTACAGGCTTTCCATCAACCCCTTTTACATATGTTATTCTGTGTTTTTTTTTAAGTTTTTTAAAAACATCTTCGCCGGGATTGGTTAAATCCACCCCGCTCTCTATGGCAGCAAGAGTCACGGCCCTGTACATATTTCCGGTATTTATATAATAAGAACCTAGCTTTTCAGCAACAAGGCTTGCAATCGTACTTTTCCCGGACGCCGCCGGACCATCTATCGCTATAACATTACTCTTCATAAAGAAAATTAAGACTAGTTTATATGGGTTATAAATATTAAACCAATTATAAGAACGAATATTTCTGCATACTTTCCGGCAATGCCAATTGACTCTCCATTGAGCACATCATTCTTTTTCAGATAAGCTTTCATTTTGAACCCAAATAAAAGAGTCAGAAGATATGCAACCGCTACCGGCAAGAAATGAAATTCCGAAAAAAATGCACATATTATGGCTGTAATTACCCACATGATACGCTGATCTCGAACCTTTGCATAAATATATATTTCGCTCTGATTTTTAATGTCATCAGATGCAAGATACCCCTGAATAGACATCACAAGAGTAGTTGTTATTACTATCCATCCGAAATGATTGTAATATATCAGAAAAACTAAACAGAATACTCTCAGAGCAAACACCGCCATAAAAACATACATAAAAACATAATTGCTCCCTTTATATGCGGGCTCTTCCATGCCAAGCTTTTTCCTTGAAAATGCTGCCCACTTTTCAGCTATAGCCCCCACCATACAGTTCGTGTCTTTACCATGCGCAAGAATTTCCCAAAATATAATGAAGATAGGCGAACATATTACCGCAGCAGGAATTGCTCCAAAAAAAAGATAGACAGCCGTGGCAACGGCAAAAGCTGCAAATCCCAACATCATACCAATAAGAGGAATTGAGTACAACACTATTGCGTCGTATTTTACATTTGAATAGTCGATATACTTATTCCAATACTCAGAACCGGGGAAAGAAATTTCAAAAAATATTTTCCATGCCTTTAAAAATGACACAAAATATTTTTGTAAAAACAGACTATTCTTATTCATTGCTTAATTCCGATTAAATTATGGCAATTAGCACTAACAATTGAGCTTTTAGAAACAAATTTCCTTCAATAGGAGACTTTAAACTCTATATTACTAAATTACTATAATAGCTTCCGTATAATTTGACAACCACGTCCATGGCATTGTCAATAATAATTAAAAAAAGACTAACCCAAAACAAAAAGAGTCCTGCACTTTAAAAATCAAAATATGCTTTCTTTTTGATCATTCTTAAAAACAGCAGCAATACAAACATTGAAATGGGAGCCATCAGCAAGGCGCCATTTAGCATCCATTTCATCAGCCAGCCGCCCAATGGTGCGCTCAGGCTCCACATTCCGAACCCTGTAATGTAGATAAATCCGATAACAGTCCCCTGATATTTTTTCTCCAAAGATTCGGAAAATCTGGAGATAAGATAACAAAACAAAACAACATCTCCTCCGGCAACAGGCAAGGCGCTTACCCAAAATAAAATATTTGCCAAATTATTATTTGGGAAAAATGAAGCTAAATACGCCATAGATACACCGGCAAAACCTGCAAGACATGATGTAAAAATCAATTTACTTCCATTGATCTTCGAGGAAAATAACGGAATAATCAGACCCGAAGTAAGAATGAGGCAAACTCCGACTATCCCCATCAATATACCTACTGTTTTGACATCATACCCAAAAACAGTTTTTGCTACCGCCGGAATAAAATCATAATAAGTACCCCAGGAAAGTTGGTTTAGAAGATGAATAACAAGAAGAGTAATAAGCAATTTACTTTTAAATATGGCTTTTATGGGTTCAAAACTGAATTGTTCGCTTACTCTGGAACGTTCCCTTTTTCGTAACGTTTCTTTCATCAAAAATCGCGAGTGGAAATAAAGATAAGAAGAACATATTAAGAGAATAACAAATGGCAACATGTAGTAATAACCAAACACTGTTACAGTTCCCACAAAGCCGCCAACTGCCGGGCCTATCGAAACACCAAGTCCTATCCAAAACTGAACCAAGGCCTGATTCTTAATTTTATTGTCATCCTTAAATGAAATATCATTTATAGCCGCAGTGCAAACAGGTTTTGTAGCAAACAAAAATGCAAACAGCGTTGCTCCTATAATAAAAATCCACAGGCTCTGCAATATGATAGCAACAATCGTAGCGACCGCAAGAACCAGCATCCCCGATACAGTTATCACTGTCGTGACTTTTCTTCCCAGAATGTCTGATAAACCGCCAAAAACAGGGTTGCATATCATTCCCGCAAATTTATAAAGTGCCAGAAAAATTCCAAACATCATTGCGCGCTCCGCATCTGAGGTCATGGCAGGAAAGAATGTAGAGTTTGACGAAAAGAAAAGAAAAGTAAAAAATGGCAGAACTAGTCCCGTCGCAAACTCAGAGAGAAAAAGTATAAAATAAATTGAACCCATTATGTATATCTTTTGTTGAAATAAGTTTTACAGCTAACACAGAAGCAGTATATTGCAACCCGGGAAAAATAAAATATGTAAACGAATCTTTAAGGAGTGACTAAATCATGAAAAAACCGGTTTTATTTACAGTTCTTTTCCTGTTTTTATTGGTAAATGCCGCATACTGCAGGCAAGACGAAAAGAATAAGCTTACAAAAATAAATGTTTCAGGCAACTCTACTATTAACGTTTCTGCCGATCAGATAAAAATTAGTTTATCCGTAATTAATACAGGAAAAATGCCTGGAAAAATCATAAAAGAAAATGCAGAAAAAATGAATATTCTAATAAAAGCTCTGAATGATATTGGTCTTACAGGCAAGGAAATAAAAACATCCGATTACAATCTCTCCCCAAACTGGGCATCAAAATCCGAAAATCCTGACAAAAATCGGGCGTCTAAAATCATCGATTATACCGTAAGCAATACGTTGAGCATTAAAACAAAAAAACTGGAACTCACAGGAACGATAATAGAAACAGTCGTTAATAAGGGAGCTAACAAAATAGAATTCATCAGTTACGACTTAAGTAAGCCTGAGAAATACAAAACTGAAGCAATAAGACAAGCAATAGCTAACGCAAAAATATATGCAATTGCCATAGCGGAATCAACAGAAGTTAGAATCGGAAAAATAGAGTCAATCAATATGTCTGAACCATACCTGTATTCAGCGTCAAATAATTATGCAGAAAAAATGAATTCCCTTATGGCAGACGGCTCAGGCAGTGTAAATTCTGAACTTTCAAAAGCACCAGAAATAGTAAAAGGAAATGTCTCAATTTCTGCTTCAGTAAGCATTACCTATCTGGCGCAGCCAGACAAAGAGTCAAATAGAGATTAATGTTCTATGCAGCTAAGGATCAATTGCTTATTTGATTTCTTCATTATGTTTTTTATCATTTTTGATAGTCATTTCTGTTAAATCCATTACTGAAACGACTTCCAGCATCTCGGCTTTTCCCTTCCTGAAAGTTTTATTAAACTCTTCTCCTCCGACTTTAGGAATATTAGAATTATGCCGATATGAAACATTATCCTTTAAAATGTATTCTGTAGAGCGAACAAGCAGCAAGCTGGTTAGAAATAGATGTTTCGGATCTTGGGGCATTGAAAAATCTTTCCAGTTATCAGAAGAGATAATTTTTTTAGGAATTTGTATAATAATTAGAGAGGTTCCTCTATTCTTAAAATTTTCATTAAGAAAATAATAGAAATCGGAATTTTTCAATCCCCCGAGCTCTCTGAAATTCTTTTTGTATCCCGCAATAAGTTCATTATGAAAGCCCCTTACTCCTGCTCTGCTGAAAGCTACAGCTTCAGATTCTGTTAAAAATTCTCTTTTGCCAGGAAAGGGCTTAAGATGCAATGAGTAATAAGGAATATGACTTTCAAAATACTTATTAAACTCTGGAGTATCTGTTGCCTCAAATTGAGGAAAAGGATTTTCTTTTGTAAACTTTTCATTACTCCTTCCAATTACAGCAAATTTAACGACCAAATTGTTTTTATCCTCAAAATACTTCTTCAGAATATCATAATGAGGTGATACATTTAAGCCAAAATCCATGATACATTTATTTGTAATATTTTTACTCTTTATCCCCTCAGGAAACAGATACAACTTAAAGTAAAATCTGCACTCCTTTGGATTTGCCTGTGCGGGAACATCAAATCCAAGAGATAAAAGCCTCGAAAGATTCATGCCCGATATGTCCGGCTCATATTCCGGCGAAAAAAGAGCTGCAGGAAATGTAATTTTCTTACCTGTGGGAACATTGTCGTCTGGCAAATAACAAAACTGAAATTTAAGTGCATCCTCAATTTCCCATGCCGGCTTATTATTGCCTTTTTCGGGTTCAACTCCTAATGCAATAGCAGCAGCCATTAAAAATATCAAAATAAGGATTCTCTTAAAGTGAATATCAGCCTTGCTAAACATAAGTCATCTTTTTTTTCAAATTTTCAGCTATTCTTCCCATTCACCGCACCCGAGAACCACAAACCTTTGGCTTATTACTTCCCGCTCGAACCTATTGCATTGTTTGCGTCAAGCACCATAAGATTGGCAACTCTTTTAGCAAATTGCATCGGGTTTGAGATAGGACTCCCTTCAGCAAGCAGAGCCTGATCATAAAGAAGTTCAGCAAACTCACCAAGTTTTGGATCATTTGAATTTACTTCATAGAGTTTTTTCATGGCCGAAACAAGAGGATGGTTTTGATTAAGCTCAAGAACTCTCTTGTTTTTAGGCATGGCCTGATTCATTGACTTCATAATTCTTTCCATGTAAGGGCTTTGATCATAAGCACCGCCAACCAGGCAGCATGCGCTATCAATGAGTCTTTTTGAAAAGCGCACTTCATTTACATTCTCATCCAGCTTCTTCTGAATGAACTCAAGAAGCGAAGAATACTCTTTTTTGGCTTGTTCTTCTTTTTCTTTATTTTGCTTTTTCTCTTCTTCTGTATCTAAGTCTATCTCCCCTTTGCCGACAGCTCTCATTCCTTTCTCGCCATACTTGAACATATTCATAACGACAAATTCGTCTATAGGCTCTGTCATAAAAATCACATCAAATCCTTTAGCCTTAAACATTTCAAGATGCGGAGAATTTTCTATAATTCTTCTGCTTTCGCCGACAATATAGTAAATATCCTTCTGTTCTTTCGGCATTGCGTCCGAATATTCTTTCAGGCTAATTAATTTACCAGGCTCATTTTTCATGCTCTCAAACAATAGCAAGTCCTGGAGTTTATCTTTGTTTTCATAATCGCTATGAACACCCTCCTTTATGTACCTGCCGAATTCCTTGAAAAATGAAGTGTACTTTTCTTTTTCGCTTTCTTTTATTTGCGTAAGCGTTGCAATAATTTTCTTGATAAGATTTTTCTCTATTTTATCAAGGGTAGGATTGTCCTGGAGCGTCTCTCTTGAAACGTTCAATGGAAGGTCATTTGAATCCACAACTCCGTCAACAAATCTCAGATATTCTGGAAGCAAATCAGGGCATTCGTCTGTAATGAATATCCTGCGGATATAAAGATGCAGGTTCTTCTTCCTAGTGTCAGGCATAAATACTGTAACTGGATTTTTTGAGGGTATGAACAGTAGCGCCTTAAATTCAGAAGTACCTTCAGCAGAATAATGAATTGTTTTAAGCGGATCTCCTCCGGAACGGCTCAGATGATTAAAGAATTGCTTATACTCTTCTTCGGTAATTTCTTTCTGATTCCGGAGCCAGATAGCTTTTTGAGAATTAAGTATTTCGTCTTTTTCTACATCAATATATTCCGGTTTTTCCGACTTGTCTCCCTCTTCTTTCTTCTTGGGCTCCTTTACCATATCTTTCATTTTTATCGGATACTCAATAAAATCAGAGTATTTCTTGACTATTTCTTTCAACTTCCAAGTCTCAAGATATTTCTCTTCATCCTTTTTAAGGTAAAGAGTAACGGTTGTCCCCTGTTCTGTTCTAGTTGAATCATCGATAGTATATTCCCCTTCCCCTCGTGAAACCCATTTTACAGCTGGCTCGCTTGAACCGCCTTTTTTTGTTTCGATTTCAATATTATCAGAAACCATAAATGCCGAGTAGAAACCAACCCCGAACTGTCCAATAAGCTCGGGCGCATTCTTTTGGTCTTTTTTTGAAAGCTCTTCGATAAACCCCTTCGTACCGGATTGCGCTATTGTCCCAATATTTTTAACAACTTCGTCATGAGTCATTCCTATGCCGTTATCCATGATTTTGATTGTTTTTCTCTTCTTGTCAGGCTCAATCCTTATTATCCAGTCCTGCGCCATATCCTTATGCGAAAGCGAATGAAACCGCGCCTTATCTATCGCGTCAGCGGCATTTGCTATAAGCTCTCTCAGAAAAATATCTTTGTTTGAGTAGAGAGAGTGAATCATCAAGTCTAGAACTTTTTGGGTTTGCGCTTCAAATTTTCTTGTTTCTTTGGTCATAGTTTTCCTCTTAGTTTTTATAATAAAATTTAAATTTAAAAGAAACTGACACCTATCATCTGATAACCGTCAACAAAATCAGAGAAAGTTATAATAAAACAAACTAATGAAATATCAACTCAAAAATGAGATTGAAAATAAACCTCTTCAAAGATAAAATAAAGAGACAAAAGAAAGGACTTTACCATGATAATAGACCATCTCTCAAATATCAGACGTTACCAAAATCTTCACAAACACTTTCCGGAAATTTTTGAATACCTCGAAAAAAATAATATAAAAGACCTCCCGATTGGAAAGCACGATATTATCAAAGACCAGGCGTATATAAGCATAGACAAAGTTCCGGCTAGAGACAAGAAAAATGCACATCTTGAAGCACACAGAAAATATATAGACATTCAAGTAATTTTCTCAGGCTTGGACACTATGGGATGGAAACCCGTTTTTCATTGCAAAAAAACACAGAATGACTACGATGAAGAAAAAGATATCATTTTCTATAAAGATTCTCCGGATTTTTTTGTATCGGTAGCTCCAGGTTTCTTTGTAATCTTCTTTCCGGAAGACGCTCATATGCCGCTTATCGGAACAAAAGAAATTCATAAAGCTGTGGCAAAAATAAAAATTTAAAAGAGTTCAAATATGAGCCAAAATGTGTTTGCACGCGAGGAAACTTCTCAGCTATACGCAATTAGAGATGATATAAAAAACAACAAATCTCTTTGCGAACTTTTAAAAAAGTGCGAAACCCTTAATTTAAAAAATGACTTCGCCTATTTATATACCGGAATAATGCTAGCTTCCTATGGAAGAACTAAAGACTCCTTGATTTTATATAACTCGGTGAAATTTTCGGGTGGTCTAGCTCATGAGCTTTTCAGATACATCAAGCAAAATGGTTCTATCCAGCATAAAATAACAGTCTTTAAAACAACTGATGCTTATGACGCGTGGGTAAAAACCAATCTGTATAAAATCGAGCTTGAAGGAACATTGAAAGCAATAGAAAAATTTATCAAAACGAGCGCTCATGCAAAAGAAGTAAATATTATGGATATCGGACCTGGCAACGGGAAAATGACTACACAGATCATTAATCACATTCTTGCATTTTCCAATATAAAAAAAATCAATCTTGTTCTTTTAGACAAATTTTCGGCAATGCTCGATATGGCATCAAAAACTTGCATAACCGATATAAAGGCTAACCTTGAAATAAGTAGAGTTTACGGAGAAGCTCAGCACCTGACTAAAATTGATGTTGAAAAACTTAAATCTTCTGCACCATTCTGGCTGACTATTTGCTCACGCTCGATTCATCATATGCCTTGGGAGCAAAAACAGGATCTGCTAAAACTACTCCGTTCCCTTACTCAAAATCTCTTTATTGTAGAAATGGAAGCAAATCATGACATTCCTGAAAAGGACAGCCCGGAAATAGTTTATTCCGTCAACAAAAGATACAGTTTTATATTTGATGATATAAATTCAAGCTCTATTTCCGAAAAAGAGAAAAAGTCAGCTATTGATGAATTCATGCTAATAGAGGCTATTATGATGCTTATAAAAGAGAGATCTGAACGTATAGATTATCATACCACTGCTAAAGAATGGGAAAAACTCTCAACCCAGGCAGGATTCAAAGTTTTAAATTCAGAGATTTTAGCACGCGAGCACGACAATATCGTTCATTACTTCGCAATGACGATAAAATAAAAAATGGTGCAAAATGACAAAGAATGGCTAAAGTGCAACTTTGAATTGAGGTAAAAATTATCATATGCGCATAAATATGACTAACCAGAAAACATATAAACATTACACACACATTCTGCTATTTACACTTTTCTTGACTCTACACGCTGCCGTTTTTTCTCGCGAGATTGACAAAAAGAAATCCTATGACTTCGGCGACGGGGTTACCGCACATTTTGACAATTGGGGGTAATGATTCATACATGAAAGTAGATGAACAGACAATACCCTTGCCAAAGGGGCGTTACTGCATGTCACCGCCAGATGATTATTTGAAAATTTTGAAGCGTGAGAACGGCGACATTTATCTAATTTTTGGCTGGCAAAGTCCAGGTGACTTTGTAGGTGTTAAGATGTGGATATTGGCATTCTCGAATTATAAGAAGAATATAATATACTGCCTGAAACCGTGAAGAAATTGTGAAAAAATAGTATAAATATTGCATAACCTATTGATAGGCAGCACATTGAGCATTGCAACATAAAACAATATAAGACTAACCCAACAGGTTATACAATGAGAATAAAAATAGAGCGTAGTAAGGAAGAAATCAATAGCGTCGGCGGAATTTCCATAATCGGCAGAATTCTGAATAAGAT
>JAJXWI010000012.1 GCA_021781705.1 bacterium
TATCTTTTTGATAAAACAAAATACTATTTCAGTTCCTATTTCTACAAGCCAGGTGGTGTTATAAAAAGTTTTTCCAATAATGAAGAGTACAATTATTTCAAATGGGATTGGTATACGATTCCCAAGAAATTGAGTAAGGGGGTATGGAGTGAGCCATATATTGATGAAGAGGGCATCGATATACTCATGGTCTCATATTCTGAGCCTTTTTACAAAACTATAAACGGAAAGAGGACATTTTGTGGTGTTGTTTCATGCGATGTTGACTTAAGCTGGCTGAGAAAAGTTGTAACAGAAATAAAGACATCTAAAACAGGGTATGCTTTTATTTTATCGTCTAAAGGTGTTTTTATTGAACATAAAAATAAAGGGTATACAAAATTAAAGGAAAGTATTTTTTCTTTAGCCGAAAATAGAAAAGATGCAAAACTGAAAGAACTTGGGGGAAAAATGATTAGTAATCAAACGGGATTCCAAGAATATTATTCCTACACTTTGGAGAAAAAGTGCTTTGTATCTTACACTCCTTTAAAAGAAATGGGTTGGGCCACAGGTGTAGTAATTCCTGAGGATGAACTCTTTTCAGATTTGAACACTGTCACTTGGAAGCTTTTTATTATGGGACTGTTTGGGTATATATTAATTTTGCTGCTCATTGTTATTTTAGCAAACAAGATTACGACTCCGCTTCGGGCTTTGGCAAACGCCACTTGTGAAATAGGAGAAGGAGACTTTAACGCTAACTTACCATCAACTACCTCTAAAGATGAAGTAGGTGTCCTAAACCGTTCATTTCACAGTATGCGGGAAAATCTGATAAAGTACATAGCTAATTTGCAAGAAACTACTGCAGCCAAGGAAAAAATCGAGAAAGAACTAAGTATTGCTTACGATATACAGCAAAGTTTACTTCCCCATAAATTTCCGAGCATGAAACAGATCGACTTATATGCAACTCTTATTCCAGCAAAAGAGGTCGGGGGTGATCTTTATGACTTTTTCTTTATAGATGAAAAACATCTTTGTTTTGCGATAGGCGATGTTTCAGGAAAAGGAGTTCCTGCAGCCCTCTTTATGGCTGTTGTTAAAACGCTATTGAGAGCCAAGATTGATATTGCTACAATGGATCCTTCGAGGGTCCTTAATGCCATGAATGTGGATTTATGCAAAGAGAACGATTCCTTGATGTTTGTAACATTCTTCTTAGGTGTACTTAATGTAGAAACAGGACTTCTTGAATATTGTAATGCGGGTCATACACCGCCACTTATTCACACGGCTAATAAGGGGTTTTATTATTTCTACACAGAAGCTCCTCATCCACCACTAGGAATTATGTCAGATGTAATTTACACAGGAAATAGGCTCAGACTTTTACCTGAGGATATATTTTTCCTCTATACTGATGGTATTACCGAAGCCATGAATATCAATAATACTCTATTTTCTGAAGAAAAACTGCTAGATGTTCTCACTAAAAACAAAGATGAAACAGTATTGAATATTGTTAATAATGTGAAAGCGGCTGTTGATCGGCATGTCTCAGGCGCGATACAATCAGATGACATAACTATGTTGATTTTAAAGTATAATGGTTAAATATTTTCATAAAAATGTAGGTGTAGTCAGTTTCTCAAGAACAGAGAGTAAAGAACCGATTTTTAGAATATTACGGTTGATTATCTTTTACTATGTTGCTAGAGTTTATAGATCTATGCGCATAGGCGATCTGCAGTCTAACGCAATTTGCATGTTAATTTATGTCATTCATAAGAGGTTTCGAAAATGGCTAAAAAAGTAAAAGAAATTATAGTCAATAAGGAGTGGTGTAAAGGCTGCGGCATCTGCGTCCATTTCTGTCCTAAAAAAGTACTTAAACTAGACAAAAGCAACAAAGCAGCAGTAACAGACCTTGATAGCTGCATCGGGTGTAAGCTTTGCGAATTGAGATGCCCCGATTTTGCTATCGAAGTTAAATTTTTAGATAACGAGCAAAGTTAAGGAAATATGAAAGAAAAAATAAAGTTCGTACAGGGTAACGAAGCTTGCGTTGAAGGCGCTTTATATGCCGGATGCAATTTTTTCGCCGGGTACCCAATAACGCCTTCTACCGAAATAGCTGAACTCCTTGCCGCCAGACTTCCGCAGTCAGGCGGAAAATTCATCCAAATGGAAGATGAAATCGCATCCATGTGTGCAATTATAGGAGCATCTCTCACCGGAAGCAAAACAATGACGGCTACAAGCGGTCCAGGATTTTCTCTCAAACAGGAAGCTATCGGTTATGCAATCATGGCAGAAATCCCATGCGTAATCGCAAATGTCCAGAGAGGCGGACCATCCACTGGAACTCCCACACATGTAAGCCAGGGAGATGTCATGCAGGCAAGATGGGGAACACACGGGGATCATGCAATCGTTGCAATGACCGCCTCGAACATACAGGATGTATTTGAAATCACGATTGAGGCGTTCAATATTGCCGAAACATTCAGAACGCCTGTAATTTTGCTCTTCGATGAAGTAGTGGGCCACATGAGAGAAAAGCTCGTTATTCCAGAAAAGGAAAAGCTGCAAGTAATTGAAAGACTCAGAACTTCAGTCCCTCCAGGCACCGACTATCACCCATATTTTCCGAGGAAAGACGGAAGACTTCCAATGTCTGATTTTGGCGGCGAACACAGGTATAATGTTACTGGACTTTTTCACGACATGTGGGGCTTTCCAACTGACAAGCCGGAAATCGTTCATAATCTGATGCGCCATCTCGTAGATAAAATTGAAAACGACCCTAAGCACATCTGTAAAACAAAACAGTACTTTCTTGAAGATGCGAAAACTGTGCTGGTTTCTTACGGAGCGTCTGCCCGCACCGCCCTTGAGATAGTAAATTACTCAAGAATGAGGGACAGAAAAGTCGGACTGCTGGAACTTCAGACAATCTGGCCATTCCCGAAAGAAATTGTATCGAAAATATGCAATCAGGCGGAAAGAGTTATTGTTGTAGAAATGAATATGGGACAGGTGCTCGAGCTAGTAAGAGCAAATGTAAAAAATCCTGAAAAAGTATATCTGTGCAACAGATATGATGGGAATCTCGTAAACATTGATGATGTAAAGAACGTATTAAGAGTCGTGGAAGGGAGGGGAATCTAATTTATGCCAGTAAAAGATTATATAAGAAAACGTTTTTTCCCCCATATATGGTGCCCTGGATGCGGACACGGGATAGTGCTAGGCGGAATGTTGGGTGCTATTGAGGAGCTTGGTCTAAAAAAGAAAGATGTCGTAATGGTATCAGGAATAGGATGTTCTTCCAGAATCGTGGGGTATGTGGACTTTCATACATTGCACACTCTGCACGGCAGAGCTCTCGCCTTTGCTACGGGCGTAAAATTCAGCAGACCTGAGTTGAATGTAATAGTCCCAATGGGAGACGGAGATGCTACGGCAATTGGTGGAAACCATTTTATTCATGCCTGCAGAAGAAATATAAACATGACTGCTATAGTAATGAATAACAGAATTTATGGAATGACAGGAGGACAATTTTCTCCATTGTCAGGGCCGGGAATATACGCCACGACTGCTCCATACAGCAGTATCGATTACGACTTCGATATTGTTGAACTGGCCAGAGGCTCAGGCGCGACGTTCGTAGCAAGAACTACGGTATACCATGTTAATGAAGTCAAGGACTATATTAAGAAAGCAATTCAGCATAAAGGATTCTCTGTAGTAGAAATTCTTTCGCAATGTCCGACATATTTCGGCAGGAAGAATAAACTCAAAGATGTGAATGAAATGCTCGAATATTTCAAGAACAACACTACACCGGTAGGATCACAGGCAAAAAAGGACAATCCGAATCTGATTGAACGTGGAATATTTGTCCAGATTCAAAAAGAAGAATATTGCGACAAATACTTGAATGTAATTGAAGCAGCATCGAAAGAAGTGAAAGGATAAACTGTTATGGATAGTTATAAAATTGTTTTTTCAGGCTCCGGAGGTCAAGGGGTCATCACGGCCGCAATAGTACTGGCGGAAGCCGCAGTTGTTTATGACAAACTCCACGCTGTGCAGGCACAATCTTACGGGCCTGAAGCCAGGGGCGGAGCAACGAGAAGTGATGTAATAATTTCAGACGAGAAAATAAATTATCCAAAGGTGTCAAGTCCTAACTTGCTGGTATGCTTGACACAAGAAGCTTACAATAAATTCTCCAATATAGTAATGCCGGGCGGAATGATCATCACTGACCCGAAGTATGTAGTAATAAGCAAGAGCGATGCGACACAATTGGAACTTCCCATGTACGATACAGTTGTAGAAAAAGTCGGAAATCCCATATGTTTCAATACTTGCATGCTTGGAGTTGTTGTAAAAATATCAAACATGGTAAAGGTAGAATCCATTATCAAAGTATTTGAGAGCAGAATGCCCCAAAAATTCGTAGAAATAAATATAAAAGCCCTTAAGGTTGGAATGGAACTGGTCAGTAAATAGCAGCGAGCTCTGCTTTTCGAATTTTTCTACCGACAATAACTCTTGAGAGCTGGTACATGGTTCATATATTTTGTACCAGATCTTTGGAGTATAGTGACTAATATCAAAAGAATTATCAAGGATGGCATTATATGACTAAGAATGTTAATAGGGATAATATCTTATTTTTACGCAACATGGCTTCTCAGTATGGTTATTATGAAAAAAATCATCATTGCAGGCATGATAGGATGTAAAGAAAGTGCTTACGATTCGCTTGAATAGTGGCACTTTAGTTTTGGAACTCAAGAATGGACCGAGAAAGTAAATGCTGAAAGAGCGATTTATTCGAGTGCTAAAGCTTTGTCTAATCCAAATACATAAGAAAGGATCCTTTTTATGATCAAAGTTAAGTTGTTGTTTTTACTTCTATTTCTTCATTTTTGCTCCATCCTTTCAATATTCGCCGATGATGTAAAATTTTTCAGAACCATAAATACTGAAGTAGAGAATTGTTGTATCACTCAGGATAAAGATGGACTGCTTTGGATTAGTCTTTGGGGTGAAGGATTGTTTTCCTACAATGGCGAGGGTTTAAAAGAAGTAAATCTCGGAATAAAATGTTCATTCCCGGCAATATGGTCAATGTTTGTCGATAGTGAAGGGCTAATCTGGTTTTTAGTTTCAGATCATGCTTTGTGTTCCTATGACAAAAAAACGGGAATTTGTAAGGAATATAAACCAGAAGCTGGAAATATTAACAGTATAACAAGTAGCAATTTTATTTGGCAGTCTCAAACTATAGCTGAGGACAAAGGAGGACTCATTTGGGTTGGAACAACTGGTGGACTAAATTCGTACGATAAAAAGACAAACAAGTTTACTCAATACAAGCATAATCCTGATAACCTTAATAGTTTAAGTAACAACAAGGTTTGTGCCGTTTTTGTGGACAAGGAGGGGTTCATTTGGGTCGGAACGGAAGATGGTCTTAATTGTTACAATAAAAATAGTAACAGTTTTGGTTGCTACAAACATGACCCTAATAATCCTAACAGTATAATCAATAACCATATACTGGCAATAATAGAGGACAAAGAAGGCACTCTTTGGCTCGGAACGAAAGGTACAGGAATAGACAAGTTTGACAAAAGAACAGGTATTTTCACAAACTACAAACATGATCCAAATAATCCCAATGGGTTGTCACACAACCAAATTCACCATCTCATGGTAGACCGACATAATAATTTATGGATTTCCAATGATGGTAATGTCGGATTTGATATATATAACATCAAAACAAACACCTTCAAACACTACAGTTATGATCCAAAAAAACCTAACAGTATAAGCTCGAACGTAAGATTATATTTTTTTGAAGATAAGTCCGGAATCATTTGGCTGATAGATAGTTCGGGGGGTGTTAATAAATGCACATGGGAGAAAAAGTTTTTTAAAAATTATGTTCATGATCCCAAAAATAATTCTGGCATAAGTTCTAATATCCTGGCAAAATTGTATGAAGACAGGAAAGGGAATATTTGGGTAGGAACTTATAGAGGCGGAATGTGTTTATACACAAAAGACGACAAGTTTGAAGTTTTTGATAACACGCCTTCCCCATTTAGTCTGCCGGGATCCTCTGTTCATTCTATTTTGGAAACGTCTGATAATAAACTTTGGCTAGGTGTTAAGCAGGGGTTTATCTGCCTATTCGACACTAGTACAAGGCAAGTTATTAAGAGCTTTAAAAATCCATATCTTGAGCTCACCCCGGCATATTTAACTTACGATAACAAAAAACCTGACATATTATGGTTTGCCTGTGCTTATGCAGGAGGAGTGTTCAAATTTAATTCAACAACTGGTGAATTTACTACATATAAGCATGATCCAAACGACAAAAATTCTGTAAGCAATGAGCTAACTTTTGGGATACTTCAGGATAATGATGTACTATGGATTGCTACCGGAGGTGATGGACTATGTAAATTCGATAAAACTACAGGAAAATGTCTGCACTACAAACATGATCCAAATGACAAAAATAGTATCAGCGGTAACATAGTGATTGAATCTTTTATTGATAGCAGAGGAACTTTCTGGGTTACAACTGATGATGGTGGATTGAACAAGTTTGACAAGCAAACAGGAAAATTTACTTCTTACGACATTGAATGTGGGTTTCCAAGTAACTGCACAAGGCATATTCTGGAAGACAACGAGGGTTTCTTATGGGTAAGTACAAATTCCGGAATCGTTAAGTTTAATCCTAAAAAACTGAAAGTTACTAGATGCTTTACAGCTGCCGATGGCCTTCCTTGTAATCAATTCGATAGATCTGCGTATCCCTTAAAAGACTCCAAAGGCAATTTCTGGTTTTCAGGTTTTGGTCTTTGCAAATTCAATCCTGAGGAAGCGAACAAGATTGAGTCTCACATTCCACCGATAGTGCTTTCATCATTCAAGAGCAAAGAGGGAAATTATAATGAGGATGGATTAAAGGAATTGACAGAAATAAAGCTTCCTTGGCCTGATAATTCATTTGGATTTACTTTTGCGGCGTTGGACTACATGGATCCGGGAAAAAATCAGTACGCCTACAAGCTTGAGGGGTTTGACAAGGATTGGAATTACCTCGGAACAAAAAACTTCGGTCAGTACTCAAATCTTAATCCAGGCGAGTACATCCTTCGCCTGAAGGGAGCCAACAACGACGGTATTTGGAATGAAGAAGGCATCTCCATCAAAATAACAATAACGCCTCCATTCTGGATGACATCATGGTTTAAGGGCTTGGTAGGGATAATTATTTTGTCTATCACTTTAAGCGTATTTCAATTAAGAATAAGAGCGCTGAAAAAAAAGGCAATTTATACGAGAGATCATGCGATAGCTGAAGCAACGGCACATGTGGCTCATGATATACGTTCCCCGCTAGCCGCACTTAGCACCGCATTGAAAGATTTGAAAGAATTGCCTGAACAAAAAAGAATCCTGATTAGGAATGCAACCCGACGCATTAGTGATATTGCCAATAATATTCTGATAAAGTATAAGGTAAAGGAAAATGAAAACACTAAAGACAATATAGGGCAAAAACATATAAAAGCTGAATTAGTTTCAAGCCTTTTAGACCATTTGATGTCGGAAAAAAGAGTCCAAATGACAGGAAAAACGATAGAAATTATTTTAGAACTTGGCAATAACACTCATAGCTGTTTTGTTAGTCTTGAGCCTGGAAAATTTAAAAGAATAATCTCCAATCTGATTAATAATGCTTCTGAGGCAATTGAAACGAAAGGAGTCATTCGCGTTGTTTTAACTAAACAAGGGAATGATTTAATTATAAAGATAATTGACAATGGCAAGGGAATTCCACTAGATATTTTGCCTAAAATAAAACAAGGCGGAAAAAGTATCGGCAAAAAAGGAGGATTTGGCATAGGAATTTCCAGTGCTATTCAAAACATCAAAAGCTGGAGCGGAAACTATGACATTCAATCAAAAGTAGGAGAAGGAACAACCTTTATCATCACTCTTCCTATAGCCGAAGAACCAGGTTGGTTCCAAGGCACTATTACCCTTTCTCCAAATACGCATATTATTGTACTGGATGATGATGAATCTATACATGATATCTGGCAAACACATTTATCTAAGTATATTGAAAACAAATTGGTTACACTTAACCATTTTTATGAACCTTTAGCTTTTGCTGAATATTGTAATACTTCACGTTCAGAAAATGATCTTTTTTTAATCGACTACGAACTCATCAATTCCAAAGAAACTGGTTTAGACCTGATAGAACAGCTAGATTTAAAAAGACAGGCAATACTTGTAACGAGCCGGTATGAAGAAGTGGAAATTAGAGAACGAATAAAAACATTGGGAGTTAAGGTCATTCCCAAGAGTTTTGCTCCGTATATTCCAATTACCATGATGAAGGATTTTGTACAGCCAGACCTAATATTTATAGGCGACAGTGACCTTGTTACCGGAGCATGGAAAATGTTGGCGTCTTCCATTAATAAAAAAATGGCAACATTTAATAGTTCGGAAGATTTCAAAAAAGTCATAGACTGTTATGATAAGAATATCCCTATTTACATTGATTCTGATCTTAAAGAGGAAATACCAGGCGAAATATTTGCAAAAATTCTCTATGAACAGGAATTTCATAACTTGTACCTGTCAACCGGACATAAAAAAGATAAATTTGGCGATATGCCATGGATAAAAGAAATCGTAAGCAAAGAAGCGCCTTTTTAAAAGAAAAACGAACTACAAGGAGTTAAGATTTATGTCAGCAAACATTAATGACTGGAAAAAAGAAGCTGAAAAACAAATGAAGGGAAAAAGTGTTTCGTCTCTTGAGCAGATGACACCTGAAAATATACCCGTAAAACCTCTCTACACTCAGGAAGATCTTGAAAACATAGAACATGTCAATACAATGCCGGGACTTCCTTCGTTCACCAGAGGCCCCTATCCCACGATGTACACGGTCAGGCCTTGGACCATTCGTCAGTATGCCGGATTCTCGACTGCAAAAGAATCCAATGAATTCTATAGAAAAAATCTGGCTGCCGGACAGATGGGACTTTCCGTCGCATTCGACCTGGCAACGCACAGAGGATATGACTCAGACAATCCAAGGGTAGCCGGTGATGTAGGGAAGGCTGGCGTTGCCATAGACAGCGTTGAGGATATGAAAATTCTTTTTGATCATATTCCTCTCGACAAGATGTCTGTTTCTATGACCATGAATGGCGCAGTATTGCCTATTTTAGCTTCTTATATCGTTGCGGCAGAAGAACAGGGAGTTAAACAAGGACTTTTGACAGGCACGATTCAAAATGATATTCTTAAAGAGTTTCTGACTAGAAATACGTACATCTATCCGCCAATGCCGTCAATGAGAATTGTGTCAGACATTATTGCGTATTGCTCAAAAAATATACCAAAATACAACACCGTCAGTATAAGCGGCTATCACATGATGGAGGCAGGTGCAAATTCTGTGCAGCAGGCAGCGTTTACAATAGCTGACGGTATAGAATATATTCGTGCGGCAATAAAAGCCGGACTTGATATTGATGATTTTGGACCAAGGCTTTCTTTCTTCTTCGGAATAGGGATGAATTTCTTTATGAACATCGCAATGCTTCGTGCAGCACGTCAAATATGGTACGAGGAAACGATGAAATTCAACCCGAAAGACATGAAGTCGTGCATGCTCAGGACACACTGCCAGACATCGGGCTGGAGCTTGACAGAGCAAGACCCTTATAACAACATAATAAGAACAACAATTGAGTGCATGGCCGCAGTGCTGGGCGGGACACAGTCATTACACACAAACTCATTTGACGAAGCAATTGGACTGCCAACTCAGTTTTCCTCGAGAATAGCCAGAAACACCCAGATAGTTGTTCAGGAAGAAACCGGGATCTGCAAAGTAATTGATCCGCTTGGCGGAAGCTATTATGTCGAAAGCCTTACAAATTCAATAATCGTCGAAGCCAGAAAACTCCTAAAGGAAATTGAATCAATGGGCGGAATGGCGAAGGCAATAGAATCAGGAATGCCAAAGAAGCTTATTGAAGAGGCAGCGGCAAGAACGCAGGCCAGAATTGAACAGCAAAAAGATATTATAGTCGGCGTTAATAAGTACAAACTCGCAAAGGAAGAAGAGATTCAGGTGCTGGAAGTTCCCGACACCGTAAGGCTGGAGCAAATAGAGGCGCTGAAAAAACTCAGGGCTTCAAGAGATAATAATCTCGTTAAGAAAACCCTTGAAAATATTACTAAAGCCGCTCAATCCGATGCCAACTTATTGGAAACGGTAATTCATGCGGTAAAAGCCAGAGCTACAGTAGGAGAAATAAGCGACGCTATGGAAAAAGTTTTTGGTCGGTACAATGCAAAAACAGAACTTATTGCAGGGGTATATTCTTCGGAATATAACGCCGCTAAAAATGATGATTTTAAAAGGGCAAGAGAGCGTACTTTTGAATTTGCAGAAAAACATGGAAGAAGGCCAAGAATTCTAATAGCAAAAATCGGCCAGGATGGCCACGACAGAGGCAGTAAAATAGTTGCCACTGCATTTGCTGATTTGGGATTTGATGTAGACCTTACCCCAATGTTCGTAACACCTGAAGAGGCCGCAAAAATGGCCGCTGAAAATGATGCTCATGCAATAGGCGCTTCCTCTCTTGCAGCCGGACATAAATATATTGTTCCGACACTTGTGTCTACTCTTAAAATACTTGGATGTCCTGAAATTATGGTATTTATAGGCGGAGTGATACCACATCAGGATTACGAACAGCTATATAAAGATGGTGCTGTCGGAGTTTTCGGACCCGGAACAAATATAATCGAATCTGCAAATCAGATTCTCGATGCTATAGAATAAGATCAAAATCAAATAGGGCGCATAAAACCGCCCTTTTGTATTTTTTGCGAAGGGAAATGGCATGAAGTCGCTGACAGGAATCAGAGTGTTGGACTTAAGCAGAGTGCTGGCAGGCCCATATTGTACCATGATGCTTGCAGACCACGGTGCTGAGATAATCAAAGTTGAATTGCCAGGAACAGGAGATGATTCAAGAGCTTTTACACCCATGATTGAAGGGGAAAGCGTTTATTTTGCAAACATTAACCGCGGCAAGAAATCCATAACGCTCAATCTAAAAAGTCCGGACGCAAAAGAAGTAATAAAAAAACTGGTTGCAAAATCTGACGTGGTCGTGGAAAATTTCAGGCCTGGGACAATGGAAAAACTTAAACTGGGCTATGATGTGTTAAAAGGAATCAATCCTAAAATAATCTATGCTTGCGGGTCAGGATATGGTCACTCTGGGCCATGGACTAGTAAGCCTGCATATGATCTGGTCATTCAGGCTTTAAGTGGATTTATGAGTATTACAGGGCAGGAGAATTCTATCCCGACAAAAGCCGGCCCTTCCATTATGGATATTTTAACAGGAATATTTTTGTATGCAGGAATAACTACCGCGCTCTATGCCAGAGAAAAAACAGGACTCGGTCAAAAGGTAGATGTTGCCATGCTCGACTGCGGTGTTGCAGTATTAGAAAATGCGCTCATGCGTTATACCACAACAGGAGAAGTTCCTTTGAGAATTGGAAACAGGCACTCTTCGATCACACCTTTTGAAAGCTTTAAGGCGAAAGACGATTACTTTGTCATAGCATGCGGAAATGATAATTTGTTCTTTAAGATGTGTGAAGTACTGGAAAGAGAAGATATAAAAAATGACCGCCGTTTCGCTACCAATGAGCTTAGAACCAGGAACCAAAAAGTATTATTTATCCTGTTACGAAAAATATTTGAAGAAAAAACAGTCAACGAATGGGTTTCTATTCTAGATGCCGCAGGAATACCGGTAGCCCCTATAATCACGGTTGATAAACTTTTAGATAATCCGCAGCTCAAAGCTAGAAATATGTTATTGGACATGAATCACCCTGTCATAGGAAAAATGAAAATAACAGGGACTCCGATAAAACTGGAAAAAACGCCTGGAGATATTTCTTCTCCTGCCCCAAGCCTTGGTCAGCACACCGAAGAAGTTTTGAAAAATATTCTTAATATTGATGATTCGATGATTAGCTATTGGAAAAAAAATGGTGTCCTGTAAAGTATTCACGGTGTGAAAATTTTAGGAGATATGAATTATGGCTTTTATAAAAACTGAAATAAATGGGAAAATTGCTACATTGTCTCTGAACAATGAAAGCAAGCTAAACGCACTCAGCAAATCACTTATAGAAGAGTGCGTAGCATTTTTTAAACAGTGCAAAACAAAAAAAGTATTGGTAGTGTTAATAAAAGCTGAGCACAACAAGCAAAATGTATGGTCGGCAGGACATGATATAAACGAATTACCGGAAGGGCATCGCGATCCTTTAGGGTATTATGACCCGCTTGAAGTACTACTGAGAAAAGTGAGGGAATATCCTGGCCCTGTAATCGCAGTAGTAAAGGGTGGTGTGTGGGGCGGAGCCTGCGACCTGATAATGACTTGCGACCTCGTATATGCAGATAAAACTTCTACATTCGCCATAACCCCTGCAAAAATAGGTATACCCTACAATATTACTGGAATATTAAATTTCATTAACCATATAGGGCTAAATAGGGCAAAGGAAATGTTTTTTACAGCAAAACCCATAGATTCCGAAAAAGCTGAAAAATGGGGAATTGTAAACCAGATATTAGAAACAAATGAGGTAGATGCAAGAGCTCTAGAGGTAGCTCAACAAATTTGCTCAAATTCTTCGCTCGCAATTTCTGTAATTAAAGAACAATTCCACACACTTACAAATGCCGGAGCGTCTCTTCCTCCCATATGCTTTGAACGAATAGAGGGGCTTCGTCGCGAAGTCTATGACAGCCATGACTATGCGGAAGGAATTCTCTCGTTCAAAGAAAAAAGAAAGCCTGTTTTTCTAGGCGAATAAAATTTTTGTTTTAGGTTTTAGGTTTTAAGTTTTAGGTCGAGAATAAAACAAAATATTCCCCAAATGTAAGTGATGAATTTTTTACATCCATTTGGGAGCATATATATTAGTTTTATGAAAACAGATCACTCTATATATCGGTATTATAAATTTGGGATGAATCCTTTTAAAAGTATTTCAGACTTACCCGATGATGAAATTACTTTTTTTATGAAACAGAACTTTCCTAATCATAGGTGGTTTCATGCTAATCCAGAAAAAAGAATAGGAAATAGAAGAAAAATTGAAAAATGGCTTTATGGAAAATTTGTTTTGTCTGGTGGGCATCCAAAAACAAATCATCCTTGCTACTTTACTCTTGGTAAGACACCTTTTCTAAAGGAATTCGAGTCTTTTGATGGCCAGTCTGCTGAAATGAAAATCCCATTAAGTATATTTTCTTCCAAAAATATTAGTTTTACATATCCAGATAGTTTTTTCTCTGAGTGGCTTAGCCGAAATAAAGATCATAAACTGTACAGGAAAGAGTTAAATGGCAAAATATTTACCTTAGATGAAGTTATCAATTTGTTGAGTTTAGGTAAAATCCCTAAAAATGTTCAAATGGATACTCCAAACTATAAATACAATTTCTACATTGAAGCTCAAGTTTGGGATTATGATGTCCTAAATGATTATAAAAAAATCTGACAAGACACTTCTCTTAACTTCAAAATTCGCGACGACGAAATTATACTAACAACAGAAAAGAAAATATCAAAATAGAATTTGAGCTTTCTTCCTCATTTGCAGGCAGAAGAGTTTTAACGTTCTCAACTTAATCATAAGTATCGTAGGTGCAGATGTTAAATCAAGACCGAAGAAATCCAATAAGGTCGTTATCTACCAACGTAATCGCAGAATATTTGGCTGGAAAATCTATTTTATCAGCCGAGTTGTTTTCCTCTGGGAAATGCAATTCTAATTATAAACTGACTCTCGATGACGGAATAGTATGTGTGGCTCGATTCTACAATTCCGAAAACCCAGATCGTGAGTGTTTCGTAATGGATTTGGCTAGAAAGATAGTCCCAGTTCCAAGAGAATTCTATCGTGGGAATGATTGGGTCATCCTTGAATTCCTTAATGGCAAGTTGCTCGAGCTTGTTCCCGAATATTCCAAAGCAGCTGGTATTGCAATTGCCCAGTTTTCTTCTCACATTTTCGATTGTCCCGGAAGGATAGAAGCTGATGGTTCAATTTCATCATTCGAATTTGGAGGACTTCAAGGATTTGTCGAACTAAGCATGGAAAATCCCATAGTACAGGAGTGGCTAGGATCTGAAAGACGGGAGCGGTTGATAGCAATCTTGAATGAGCGACGATGGATGTTTGAGGAGTTAGATTCGCAAACACACCTAGTTCATGGAGATTTCAACCCAACGAATATTCTTGTTGAGAGCGGTCAAATTTGTGGTATTCTGGATTGGGAGTATGCACTCGCTGGAACTCCGTTCATGGATATAGGGAATCTACTTCGCAATACTGACGAAAATTTTCATAAAGACATTCACGAAGGATTGTTAGAAGGAGGAATGGATCTTCCAGAGGACTGGAAGGAGAGAGCCGAGCTTGTTGACATTTCTAGCCAACTTGAATTCCTGACTTCAACACTTTCGAATGAGTTTAAGAAGCAGTGCCTCAAACGAATTGACTGGCATATTAAAAAGTGCGGGCAGTAAACTCTCTATTCAATAGACTTATAATCAATAAGATAAATTAAATATTTAGAATAAATTTACGCATACCATAGGACAAATAGCAAAACAGTATAACATTGCTAATATTGGAAGAAACAATGAAACGTTTCAATTATCCAGAATACGTGCGGCTGCGGGAAATATTTACTAACAACACCCGAACCGGCAATTACTTCTTACATTTCAACTTCAGACTCGCTAATAACGAAATTCCTCCCTATCCTAAAACTAATGTAAGTAGGAGTATTTTTGGTTATGTGGATAGGTTGCAAAAAATGGGGTTATATACTTGCGAGACAATTTTAATTCTTATTTTTCCTACCCCAGAAAGAATAACTCGCATAAGTTGATTAAAGAAGTTATTTGCGTATAATGAATTAAAGAGCGCGAAAAATATTCACCGAAAAATTTGTGGTTGCCTCTTATGCCTTTAATTTGTCTAGACAAAACTCAAAAGCCCGTTAGATTAGTATGCAAGGTAAACTAGATTTTTACAATACGATTCTTAATATAGAAATAACGACTGTTACTCTTTTTTTTGCTGCTTATTTTCTTTTTGTTCAGTCATTTATAAGAAAACACAATCTTAAGCACGTTGGATTGGTATTAAGCGACATTTTTCTTTGGGTTAGCCTTATTCTATTTATATTTACCATATCTATTTCGTCTGGGATAGTATTTTTTAGAGGTAAAATATCTTCTGATGTATGGGGATATGAAGAAATAAAAATACTGCTTTCAAGTTTTTGGTTTACGCTAAGCGTATTTAGTGCGTTTATTTTTTCAAAGGTATTTCTAATCATATACATTTTTAAAAACATTAAAACATTAACCTCAAATATATTATTAGAAAAGTTACTCAAACGTTGGAAAGCTAAGCGTGTGATAGAACAAATACAAAACTTAATTTTAAAACGTGAAAAAGAGGATTATGTCCCACAAATAGAAATATCAGATGACGACAAAATAATTGTAACGAATCCAGGTGCCAAGGAAAAAACTCGAGAAAAGCCAATTGAATTTATCTTGCCTCATAATACCCTTATCTCTTTACTCCGTAAATATATTAACCAGCAAGAAATCCCAGATGTTATAGAACTGCTCTCTGCAACAAGAAAATTTCATAAAAACCTTTTTAATGATATACAACAATCATCGATTGAAGGAGAATTCAAGAATAAGTTATGCGCTGAAATAATATTGGATTTTATAAATAGCTTTTCTAGAGCATGGCAAATTTGTTTAAAAGAAAATGACGATATTTCATTTAAAGAACTCATAAATTGCATTTTTGACGTGCTAATTAATTATACTGAAACACTTGATATGGGTAATGTAGTAGCGTTATTTTCAAGAATTGAGCGTCATTTCACTTACTATCATAGTTTTTCAACGGATGGAAATTTTTTAATATTAAATCGGGCTAGTAGTCTTGGTGTGAATATATTAAAGTTTGAAGTCGAAAAAGGAATCAATATTTCGATTTCAAATGCAATATTCAGAGAATTTGGAAGGTGTGCTGAAGTAATTACTGCAAATTGTGAAATTCGTAGGCGCCCAATGATGCTCGACACATCAATGGAAGTAAGAAACGAAATCGAATGGATATTTGATGCTTTTTGTAACTTCCTGCAATACTTTCCCCCTAAGGAATATCCGTCGGTGCTCTTCGATGCGCTTACAGTGTTTACACTTTCTCTTTTGGAACGACAGTCTAAAAATGCTGATATTCCTAACCTGCAAGATAGAATGTATGACATCATTAATCATCTTTGCACCTTTAGTATAGATGCTCTTGCAATTGGTAATTCTAGGGGAGCCTGCTTTGTAATTCTGAGTATCCGCGAAATTCTAAGAAAGATCAGCGATTTAAATGTTAGCATTAATCTCGAAGATATATTTTCAAAATTACTACAATTAGGATTCCGCTCACTCTTTTTTAAACAGAATTCCACTTGCGATTTTTTACATACTCCAATTTATGAAGAAGTGGTTAAATTTTGTATCGATTTTGGAAAAGGAATCAATTTTAATAAGATTATCGATCATTATTATAGAGAGCCCAATGAAATAGAATCTAATTTTGAATACATTAAATACTTAGGAAAAGAGATGAAAACAAATTTTGATATGATGTTTGATTGGGAATCTGGAGACTTCTACCCTGATAACGACCCTAGAAGAAAAATATAACAAGGGTCGTGCTTGTAAATATCGTTTTAACTCATCATATGAATTATTCTACTTCATTTCTATACTTCTTAACCGGCTTTTATTGTTTTTCAGCTATTTATAAAGGTGATACTGCTTATAGGATGACTGATTAGATCCTGTAGCCAACTACCATAAGTTAGGCTGAACACTGACGGCGTAAAACAGAGATAAAATGAAGTCAAAAATTAAATATTTTCAGGTTTGAGTTTTATAAATTAACGCCTATCTTTGAGTGTAGATTTAAAAAAAATAACCTTTTTGCATCCTATTAGACAGTAGTGTAAAAACATGAGATATAAAACACCGGAAGAATACAGTAGTGAAATTCTAGATGGAAACAGGTTAGCTCTTTCCCGCGCCATAACATTGGTAGAGAGTACGAAGTCTGATCATCAGAAGATTGCGGCTGAAGTTTTAAATAAATTGATCCCGCATACGGGCAAATCCATCCGCCTCGGCATAACCGGAGTCCCAGGAGCCGGAAAAAGCACATTCATTGAGGCATTAGGCTGTTATCTTGTCGAAAACGGGCATAAGGTCGCAGTACTTGCCATTGACCCGAGCAGTACTGTAAGCGGAGGCTCAATTCTCGCAGATAAAACAAGAATGGAAAAACTATCCGTTTCACAAAACGCGTTTATCCGCCCTTCCCCGTCATCTTCACACCTGGGCGGGGTAGCCCAAAAAACCAGAGAAACAATGCTTCTTTGCGAAGCCGCCGGATTTGATGTAATTATTGTTGAAACGGTCGGAGTCGGACAGTCAGAAGTTGCCGCTGCTTCTATGGTGGACTTTTTTCTCGTTCTCATGCTGCCTAATGCGGGAGATGAATTACAGGGCATCAAAAAGGGCGTGCTTGAGCTTGCCGACGCAATTGCCGTAAATAAGGCCGATGCAAAAGAGATGGAAAAAGCGCTTCTCGCAAAAAAAATATACGAAAACGCAATACACATAGTAACTCCTATATCTAAACATTGGACGCCGCCTGTTCTCACGTGCAGCGCTCTGGAAAAAATAGGAATAGATGGTGTATGGGAAACTATATTGAAACACAAAGACATTTTCACAAAAAGCGGAGAACTTATTAAAAAAAGAAAAGAGCAGGAAATAAACTGGATGTGGGCACTTCTGGATGCAAACCTCAAAAATTACATATTCTCCATGCCATCAGTAAAAAAGGTCGTAAACGAAGTAAAACATGCCCTACAGGAAGGAAGAATAACCCCCGATTCCGCAGCAAATCAAATACTTGAGAATATAATCAGGCAGGTAAAATAGTTTCTATCCGACATATTATAAACTTAATATAAGGAATATTAATATGGGAAAAAATGAAACGCTAAGACAACATGAATCAGTTGCGCAGGCAATAGAAGCAGGAAATAAGATTTTTCTTTCCGGATCGCATATGATTGTTTTCGGAATTCTTGTACTTCTTGTTCCTGTAATAGAACTCGGAAGTTCTTACCTAAGTTTTGGAATTGGAGTTTTACGCTATCCCTCAGTAAATGCTATTATCCATGTCGTTTTTTACTGGGTACTTTTCAGGACAGCACACTATATTGTCTCAAATAAAAAAGAGCATCAAAAAACATCAAATCCTGCTATAAAAAAAGCATTGACGGTATGCATGCCGATACTTGTTTCTATCTTTGGATCTGTCATCGCCCTGCTCTCAAGCGGATACGACACACTAGTCTGTCCGATTGCCCTATTGTTTAGTAATAATTTTCAGTTATTGTTGCGGCCTGAGAAAAATTATAATGGCGGTTGTGCCTATTAATTTCTTCTGTTATTTTTATGGCAAGCCTTAATGCTTCAAGTCCGCTTTTTCCCGAAACTTTGAGTTCCGGTACTTTTTTAGTTTCTATTGCTTTTAATGCATTTCTTATAAAATTTTCTAATTCTTCCTGAAGCGCGTTATGATCAATAACAGGTACAGTTTCTTTTACAATGCCCGTAGCGGATTTTGAAAAAACGAACCCTGTTTTATCCTGGTAGTCAAGCGTTATATATGATTCGGCCTGAAAAATTTGCATTTTCCGCATTGGGATTTCACTTATTCTGCTAGCAGTTATATCTGCCACACAGCCATTCTTAAATGTTATTCTGGCATTTGCCATATCCTCCGACTGACTTAGTACTGACATTCCGGCAGCTTCAACTTTCTCTACCTTGCTTTCTATAAGGTGAAGAATTAGTTCAATGTCATGTATCATAAGATCCATCACAACTCCAACTTCTGTGCCTCTTGGATGCAATCCCGGTCGTGGAGGTGGATATGGAGCTAGCCTTTTTGCTTCAATAAATCTTATATCTTTGACTTTTTTTTCGATAAAGCTCATCACAGGATTGTACCTCTCAGTGTGCCCCACCTCAAGTACTACATTGTTTTCTTCGGCGAGTGCTGCAAGTTCACCTGCCTGCTGTACCGTAGCTGCAAGCGGTTTCTCAATCAGAAGATGCTTTTTTTTCTGCAGCAGCGGTAGTGCAATTTTATGATGAAGAGTTGCGGGAACAGCTATGCTGAGTCCATCACACTCATCCGCAAGTTCGTCTATAGTATGAAATATTTTAACAGAGTGCTCTTTGGAAATATTTTTTACCGCTTCTTCATTTGCGTCAAAAATCCCTATAAGTTCAGCGTTTTTACTTTCCTTGTAAAACCTGGTATGGTGTCTTCCCAGAGCGCCAACTCCTATAACTCCTACTCTAAGCTTTCTGCTGTCCATATTGTTTTTCCCTGATTAAAATGTTTATTGCTAAATGTCTGCTTAAAATAGCACGTTTTCTTTTTGTTTCGAGATTGAATTCAAAATTAGTTCGGATACCACCTGTTAACAAATGTTTAAAGGCTTGTTGAAAATTTCTTAAACAGATGCAGATTACCAAGCTCTTTGTACGTTTTTATATTATTGAAGGTTATTTAGTTACTTTAAGGTTTTTATGTATCAAGTTATAATGATTTTTTGTCTCACCATATACATAGTTAGCAGTATCTTTCTTATGATGTACGGATTGCATTGCTATGCTATGCTATTTCTTTTTTACAGAAGGCAAAAGCGTTGCAGATCTGAAATAGGTAAAAGAATAGAAGAATTTTATAGCACTACTAAGCAGGAAGATTTTCCTTTTGTGACTATACAGCTTCCTGTGTACAATGAATCTGAGGTTGTTCTTAGACTTATTGAGTCGGCCTTAAATATAGACTATCCCAAAGACAAATTTGAGATACAGGTTGTTGATGACAGCACTGATGAGACTGTAAAAATTATTGATAATGCCATAGCACAAATTAGGAAAGAAAAGACAATTGATATTTATGCGGTGAGAAGATCCAACAGGGAACATTTTAAAGCTGGAGCTCTTGCTAACGCGCTTAAGCATGCTAAGGGCGAGTATGCTGCAATTTTTGATTCTGATTTTATTATTCCTGCTAATTTCTTGAAACGCAGCATGGCTCAAATCCACCCCGACAAAAAAATGGCTTGCATTCAGGGAAGATGGGGACATTTGAATAGATATGAGAACTGGATTACCATGGCTCAGAGTATCGGAATAGATGGACATTTCGCAGCTGAGCAGGGTGCCAGAAGCTATAATGGGCTTTGCATGAACTTCAATGGTACTGCAGGTGTGTGGCGCATAAGTGCAATAGATGCAGTCGGAGGCTGGTCTGGAGATACGCTTACAGAAGATCTAGATCTGTCTTACAGAGTTCAGCTCTACGGATATCATATTTCCTATGACTTTGACCTGGTATGTCCTGCTGAGCTTCCGAATAATGTAGTCGCGCTAAAGAGCCAGCAAAAAAGATGGGCAAAAGGCTCTATTGAGACTGCAATCAAGCTGATGCCGGAAATTATAAAGTCAAAACAGCTTTCGTTTGGACAGAAACTGGAGGCTTTTATTCACCTAACGCATTATAGTGTAGCGCTGCTTATGGTGATTCTTTCAGTGTTTACGCTGCCTGTGCTTATGATGGTGCCGAAAATTGATCTTGGCTTTATGCTTCCGATTCTCTGGACAGTAATAATCATAAGTGCACTTGCTCCATGTTCTCTCTACACCGGAAGCGGAATACTTTTAAAAAAAGGACTATTTTCTATCTCTAATTTTCCGACAATGATAGCGGTGGGAACGGGATTGTGCATTAACAATTCCATCGCTGTACTTGAGGCTATTTTTGGGCAAAAGAGTGAGTTTGTCAGAACGCCAAAGAGCGGAAGTTCTGATTCAAAGAGTAGAAAGGGGAAATACAAAGTAAACTCAAAAATTATTCCTGCTGTTTTGGAGATTGGCCTCGGGCTGTATTGCGCTTATACTTTTGCAATATATGTGGGGGAAGCAAAATATTTCTTCGGCTTTTTTATCGGAGCCTATGCTGTAGGACTGATTGTTTTTGGGGTAAAAACTATTGCGCATATTCTTGCAGAATCAGGAATGATTGGAAAGAAGGAAACGATTGACTAATCTGGCGAATGTATTTTTTTGCTTGGCAGAAAGGCTAATATTTTTTCCGCTGTCTTAATTCCTATTCCTGCCTTTTTATATATTTCTTCAGGAGAACTGTTTGCTATTGCATAAATAGAGGGAAAGGCTTTAAGCAGTTGTAATTTCCTTTTTTCTCCAACCCCTGGAATATCGTCGAGAATCGATTCGTTTATCCGTTTCAACCTAATTTTCCGATTGTAATCAACAGCGAATCTGTGAGCCTCATCCCTGATAGCCATTATCAGTTTCAACGCGGGATTTGTTTTTTCCAGAACTAGAGGATTCTTGTTGCCGGGAATAAAGATCTCCTCATTCTTTTTTGCCAAGCCTACGACCGGAAATGCTTTCGTTCCTGATTCTATAAGTGCCTCTATGGCGCAAGAGAGTTGTCCTTTGCCTCCATCTACCAGCAATAGATCAGGCAAGGCGGATTCTTTTTTGTACCTTCTGGAGACAACTTCTTTCATCATTGCAAAGTCGTTTATCCCCGAAACGGTTTTTATCCTATATCTGCGATAACTCTTTTTATCAGGTGCAGCATTTCTAAAAGATACAACGCTTGCTACAGCTATGCTGTCTGATAAATTGGAAATATCAACAGCGTCTATAACTTCAGGTTTTATTTTGAGTCCAAGCCTCTTTTGCAATTCTACTAGTGATTCAAGATTTCCTGGATGCGCAATGCGTGTGTATTTAAATTTTTTGATTTTGTTTTTAAACAGAGATTTTATATTTTCAATCACATCTCGAAGGATACCGGCTTTTTCAAAATTTAAGGCGGTTGCATAACTACTCATTTGAAGTTCGAGCGTGTTTATTATGCCCATATCTTTTCCTTCAAGAATAGATAAAAGCTCCAAAATACCGGAGGCATATTTTTCCCTTGAGATTTTTCCCACGCACGGCTCAGAACATTTTTTTACCTTTGCTTCCAAACAGTACTTCCTGTCTTTTTCGCTTGGTTCATTTGTATGACACAGCCTGAGTTTAAAATAAGATGAGAGAAATTCAATTGTTTGCTTTAGTGCGCTTCCATGCGGGAATGGCCCAAAATAAGCAGCTCCATCTTTTTTTCTGATCCTGGCAAGAGTTAATCTTGGAAAAGTATTATTAACGCTAAGCTTGATCATAAAAAATCTTTTATCATCTCTTAAAAGCGTGTTGTAATATGGTGAATATTCTCTAATCATTTTTGATTCAAGCAGCAGCGCCTCAGATTCTGTCTTTACGACCATGAAATCAAGGGAGTCTATTGAGTTAATTAAGGACCTTATTTTGGAGTCTACGAGTTTGTTTCGTGACGCTTGAAAGTATTGAGACACCCTCTTCCTCAGATTTACAGCTTTCCCAATATATATGATCTTTCCAAATTTATCGCGAAATATATAAATGCCTGGTTTTGCGGGAATATCTCCCGGGTAAAAGCTGGTTTTCATTGTGTCCTTAGGGGTAGATTTACTCCTCACCTTTCTGATTTGATATAACGATACAACTTGTTGACATACAATATATTGATTTAAATTTACAATATGCTCAACTGTAAAATTATACATATTAAAGCTAGCACTCAAACCCTAAAATTCAAAATTGTTAGCCAGACATACTTTACAAAGAGTCTGATAATGTCATATTTTTTATGGCTATGACGGATTTTACCATAAGCTTGAACATTTCAATATCAATTGTCTGTTTGGCATCTAAGAGAGCCTTGTCAGGATTTGTATGAACTTCTACCATCAATCCATCAGCCCCTGCCGCAACTGCAGCCATGGCCATCGGAATGACAAGAGACCTGATACCCGTTCCATGGCTTGGATCAACTACGACTGGCAAGTGGCTTAACTGTTTCAATACAGGAACAGCTGTAATGTCCAGCATATTTCTGGTATAGTTCTCAAATGTTCTTACTCCTCGTTCACACAATACAACATTCGGGTTGCCCTCACTGAGAATGTATTCCGCAGCCATCAGAAAATCCTTGTATGTAGCAGAAAAACCTCTTTTAAGCATAACAGGTTTATTTATTTTTCCCACAGCTTTCAGGAGGCTGAAATTCTGCATATTTCTGGCGCCTATTTGAAGAATATCAACATAATCAACGACAATGTCTACCTGTTCCACATCCATCACTTCAGATATTGTCAGGAGTCCATATTTTTCCGCGGCTTCAGCAAGGTACTTTACCCCTTCTTCTCCCAATCCCTGAAAATCATAAGGGGAAGTCCTGGGTTTAAAAGCCCCTCCTCTTAATACAGAAGCTCCGGCAGAAGCAACCGCCTCTGCAATTTCAAAAGTAGATTCCCTTGATTCCACGGCGCATGGCCCTGCCATAATTACCAGATCATCGCCGCCTATCCCCTCTCCTTTGATATTTATAATGGTTCGTTCTTTTTTTATCTCTCTGCCCGCCAATTTCATCTGTTGGTTCAACTTGATAACCTTTTCAACAGATGGCAAGGAATGAAACAGTTCCGTTTTTGTTTTCCTGTCTATCCCGCTAACTATTGCTACAGCCAGCTGCCCTTCGCTGTCAGAAGGCACCGCCTTAAACCCCATAAACTCAAGTCGTTTTATAAGATGTTCTCTTTCCGGCAGACCAGTGTTTTCTTTTAATATCAGTATCATAATATTTTCCTCCAATCTCTAGTCTATGGTCTGCAGTCTTGGGTCTATTTTCTTTGCAAGCTCCTTCAATTCTTCGGGAGCTGCTCCATTCTCTATGGCATTGACGAAAAATGAACCAACTACAAATCCATCCGCATGCTTTATAACTTCTTCGGCATCTTCTTTAGTTGATATTCCAAACCCTGCAACTACCGGCAAATGCGTCTCTTTTTTTATATTTTTCATCTTACGCGCAAACCCCGAAGGAAGGAAATGGCGCATACCTGTAGTACCGCTTCTGCAGGCGTAATACAAAAAGCCTCTGCCAGAGTTGTCTATCAATTTTATCCGTTCAGTTTTTGTTGACGGAGCTATTATGAATATTGGCGCAATAGAGTTGTCTTTACATTTTTTAATATGAAGTTCAGACTCTTCCAAAGGCAAATCCACTACAAGAATCCCATCAACCCCGCACTCTTTTGCTAGGCGGTATATTCCTTTTTTGTCCACTTGAAGTATCGGGTTAAAATAGCTGAATAAAACAATCGGCGTTTCGGTGCGGCATCGTATTTTTTTTATCAATTCCAATACATCAAATATGTTAATTCCAATACGGAGAGAGTGGTTTGAAGCATTCTGAATTACCGGTCCATCCGCTATAGGATCCGAGAAAGGAACGCCTACCTCAAGAATATTTACTCCACCCTCAATCAATGCTAGGGCAGCCTCTATAGAGTAATCCAGCCCCCTATGTCCCGCCGTTATATACCCTACAAATGCCGGACCTTGTTTAAATATTTTTCCTATCCTGTTCACTCTTTACCTCCGCCATTCAGAAGGTTATTTTCAAAAAGCTGCGGCAAATCCTTATCGCCCCTGCCTGAAAGATTGACCACTATACAGTCGTTTTTTTTGAAATTTTTAATTTCTTTCATCAGGTAAGCTACCGCATGTGAAGATTCCAGCGCCGGAATGATCCCTTCCGTACTACTTAAAAGTTTTAACGCTTCAACAGCTTCTTCGTCTTTAACGGAAGAATATACCGCGCGCCCCTGCTCGAAAAGTTTGGCATGCAGCGGCCCGACAGAGGGATAATCTAATCCCGCGGAAACCGAATGAGTCGGAGCTACCTGCCCGTTTTCATCCTGAAGCAAGTAAGAATGACATCCATGAAGCACACCAGGATTCCCCCCATGAAAACGTGCCGCATGTTCGCCAATCTTATCACTCCTGCCGCCGGCTTCAACCCCTATAAGCCTTACTTTCTTGGCCTCAATAAAGGGCGAAAAAATCCCTATCGCATTGGAGCCTCCTCCTACGCATGCAATAATTGCATCGGGATTTTTTTCGAAAAGTTTTAAACTCTGTTTCTTTGTCTCCTCTCCTATCATAGACTGAAAAAACCTGACCATTTCAGGGTATGGATGTGGGCCAAGAGCAGAACCAAGGCAGTAATGGGTACTCTCATAGTTTTCTGCATAATCACGAAACGCCTCATTAATGGCGTCTTTTAATGTTTTTGAACCTGTATAGACACCAACAACTTTGGCTCCGAGCAGTTTCATTTTCAGGACATTCGGGGCCTGCCTTTTCATGTCAATGCTTCCCATATACACAACGCAATCAAGTCCAAGATACGCGCACGCAGTGGCTGTGGCGACTCCGTGTTGGCCGGCTCCTGTTTCCGCTACAATTCGTTTCTTCCCTGTCTCCCTGGCCAGCAAACATTGCCCCAGCGCGTTATTGATCTTGTGCGCGCCGGTGTGGAGCAAATCCTCTCTCTTCAGAAATACTCGTGCCTTTCCTCCAATTGCCTGAACAAATCTTTTAACCTCGGTCAACGGCGTGGGTCGCCCCGCGTATGTTTTTAAAATAAAATTAAAATTCTTCTGAAATTTTTTATCTTTCAAAATATCCTTGAATGCTGCTTCAAGTTCCTGCATAGGCCGCATCAGTAATTCCGGAATGTATTGTCCTCCAAAACTGCCATAGCGCCCATTTTTGTCTACAAAATATTTTCTCATGCTATATTTCCTTAACTACACTTATAAATTTTTTAACAAGTTTTATCTCTTTTACTCCTTTTTCTCTTTCAACTCCACTTGATACATCAACCGCAAAAGGAGCTACTGCGGCGATAGCCTTGCAAACATTTTCTGAAGTCAGTCCGCCGGAAAGAAAAAATCTAAAACTCCTGTCAGGGTTAAATCCATCCAGATTGAAGGTCTGACCGCTTCCCGAATTTGCCCCGTCAAAAAGCAAATAATCTCTTCGCCAACCAAGAAAAGATAGTTTTTTTAAATCACACGCCTCTATGGTTCCATCATAATTGACATTGATTGCAAAAATCTTTCTGATACTGTCAGGAAGTGCAGATGCCGCGTTTCTTGCACTGTCTCCATGGAGCTGAGCTATATTTATTCCTGCGTATTGACAAATTTCTGCTATTTCTTCGGCATCCTGTTCAACAAATACTCCTACAGCTTCTGTCTCGTATTTTTTGATTGCTGAAACAATTTCTTTTGCCTTTTCCTTGTCAATATTTCTTCCCGAGCCGGAATGAAATACCAAACCAATAAAATCGGCGCCTGCTTCAGCTGCGGCTATAGCCGTTGACACATTGCGAATCCCGCATATTTTAATAAGCGTTTGATTGTTCATAAATTACCCTTTAGTTTTTTTATCAGGGTTGATGGATTCTGCGCACAAACCAGTGCTTCCCCCATAAGTATTGCGTCAAACCCCGCATCTTTGAGTTTTTTGGCTGTATCCGAAGAGCTCACGCCAGATTCCGAAACTTTTAGCACATTTTTCGGCATTAACTTGACAAGCTCCAGTGACCTGCTGATATCTACCTGAAAAGTGTTTAAATCCCGGTTGTTAATCCCAATTATTTCAACTCCGCTGTCTATTGCGATTTCAAGTTCAGCTTTAGTATGAACTTCCACCAGCGCCTCAATATTCATATCCTTTGCAATTTCGAGAAACTCCCTAGTTTTGCCACCGAGCACAGATACAATAAGAAGAACTGCATCAGCGCCGGCAACAACAGACTCATATATCTGGTATTTATCCACAATGAAATCTTTCCTCAAAACAGGACAGGCGATATTCTTTAATAATATTGAAACAGCCGTCATATCCTGCAAAGAACCACCAAAGAATTTTTTATCTGTCAATACGGAAATAGCGTTGGCTCCCCCAGAAATATATTCTCGCGCAAGGCTAATCGGATTCTCAATGGCAGCCATTTCGCCTTTGGTTGGAGACCTTCTTTTTATTTCAGCAATTACAGAAATTTTCTCGTTTTTGAGTGCATATCGTAATGATTTATTCTGGCAGCATACTCGAGGACGCACTTTTTCACAAAGTTTTGGGCAATTACTTTTTAGTGTTGCCGCTTCTTTGTGCTTTTGAACCAAGATATCTTTCAAAATATCATGCATTTGACTCCTCCATGGTAAAATCAACTAGATTTTTCAAGGTTCTGCTTGCCTCGCCATTCTCTATATTTTTTCTAACTATACTAATGGATTCTTCAATAGATTCTGTTTTGCCGCAAACATGCAAAGCTACAGCGGCATTAAAAACAAGCGTATCGGCAACAGCTCCCTGCGTTCCATCAAAGACATCTTTTAAAATCTTAGAATTCTCCTCTGGCGTACCTCCACGCAAATCTTCTACTTTGCATCTTTTGAATCCGTAATCCGCGGAATCCAGAATGTATTTTCTCTTCCTCTCAGGCGTAACTTCAATGACCGTAACGGGAGAAACGCAGCTTAATTCATCAAGTCCGGAAGAATGAAATAGTAGAGCTTTTTTAATATAGTTGGTGGTTGATAGTTTGTATGTGATAGTAATTACATCGGAAAGCAACTCGGCCAATCCTTCATTAAAAGTCCCTATCATCAGGTATTCAGCTGCGGCAGGGTTTAATAAAGGTCCGAGAATATTAAAAATCGTAGGAATTCCAAGCCCCTTTCGAATCTCTTTGAGTTTAGCTAAAACCGGATGATACAATGGAGCAAAGCAGAAACCAAACCCGACTTTTTTTATGCATTCTCCCGTTTTTTGAGGACTGCATTGTATATTTACGCCCAATGCTTCGAGGACATCGGCGGAGCCACATTTTGAGGAAACGGAACGGTTCCCATGTTTTGCGACTTTTACTCCACAGCTTGCCGCCAGTATCCCGGCGCCTGTAGAAATGTTAATTGTATTAGCATAGTCGCCCCCTGTTCCAACTACATCAAGTACTGGAAAATCTAAATTCAGATTGACCATGTTATACCGCATCGCATCCACAGCTCCCAGGATTTCTTCTGGAGTTTCTCCTTTTGCTCTCATTAGAACAAGAAGAGCTGCAGTTTGATAGGGATTGATTTCATTGAATACTTCAGCGACAGCCATAATCGTTTCTTCTCTCATAAGATTTTTGCCGGCAATAAGTTTCTCTATACATTTCTTCAACATACGCCGGCCTCTCTCAGAAAGTTCATAATTAAGGTTTCCCCGTCAAGAGTGAGAACAGACTCAGGGTGAAACTGAACCCCATAAAACTGGTATTTTACATGTTTTATTCCCATTATCAGACCTTTTTCATTTTCTGCGGTAACGATAAGTTCGGCAGGCAAACTCTCTTTTTTTATGACTAGTGAATGATAGCGGCCCGCAGCAAAAGGCAATGGCATGTCCTTAAAAATTCCGGTGCGGCAATGAAAAATATTCGCGCTTTTCCCGTGCACTATTTCGTTCGCAATTACAACATCCCCGCCAAATGCCACACCCATAGCTTGATGTCCGAGACAAACTCCTAACATCGGCAGTTCTTTATGGAGTTCGCGTATCATGTCAACACATATTCCGGCATCTTCAGGTCTGCCCGGGCCGGGAGATAGAATTATCGCCCTCGGATTCATTTTCCTTATTTCGCCGATAGTTATACGATCGTTTCTGACTACCTTTGTTTCATTATCTATTTTTGCAAAAACCTGGTACAAATTGTAGGTAAAACTGTCGTAGTTGTCTATGATAAGGATCATATTGCACCCCTTTCTGCCAGCTGTATTGAATTCAATACAGCTTCAGCTTTGTATCTGGTTTCTTCTGCCTCAAGCTGCGGATCAGAATCAAAAACTATTCCGGCGCCAGCCTGTACATAAGCCACACCTTCCGTTAGAACCGCGGTGCGAATTACAATGCAACTGTTAAAATTCCCTTTACTGTCTATGAGGCAAACAGCCCCGCCATATAAACCACGCCGAGATTCTTCAAGTTCGTCAATAATTTCCATTGCCCTTATCTTGGGCGCTCCGCTAAGAGTTCCCGCAGGAAAAACCGCCCTTAAAACATCAAAAACATCTTTGTCTTCCTTTAGTGTCCCTTCCACCTGCGACGTAATATGCATTACACTGGAAAAGTTGTGTATTTGTTTGTAGCTCTTAATCTTCACACTTCCAGGAATACATACCGCGCCAACATCATTGCGCGCAAGATCAACGAGCATGACATGTTCGGCATTTTCTTTTTCATCTGAAAGAAGTTCATGAGCCAGAGCATTGTCTTCTTCCGGGTTCCTTCCGCGTTTTCGCGTTCCTGCTATCGGACAGGTTTCCACTGTGCCATTTTCAACGCTGACAAGTTTTTCGGGAGAAGATCCCACAACTGTCATTGCCCCGTTTTCAAGATAAAACATATAAGGCGAAGGATTGGTCATTCTCAGAGCACGGTATATGGAAAAAGGATTTTCCGAATACTCCCTGGAAAAACAACGCGATAGCACAATCTGAAAAGCATCACCTTTAACTATATATTCTTTTGCTTTTCTTACTTTCTCCATGAAAGATTCATCATCAACACTTCCTGAAATATTAAAATCCCCGCATTCTTCTCTATTATCATAAAGATTTTGATTTATCGGTCGAGGATTGAATGCAAGTATTTTGTTTATAATGAAATCAGCTTTTTGAGCAGCTGATTTGTAGGATAGATCAGCATTCCCTTCAATTTTGGAAAGAACTGTGATTACAGCTTTATTAGCCTTGTGGTCAAATATTATGTTCGCTTCGTAGAATTTTAGCAGAATGTCGGGGATGCTCTTTTGCGAAACATGCTTGTCAGGAATGGATTCAAACAATCGTATGGCATCATAACTTATAAAACCAACAGCCCCCCCGACAAAACTAGTTATGGGGTGACAAAAGCAACTTTTGTTGGATTTAAGAGTTTCTCTGAGCGCTTCAATAGCTGAAATTGTTATCTCTCTAACCTGCCCGTTCTCTTCTACCAACACTTCTGTGCCGTTTACAGAAAACTTGCAGTAGGGATATAAGCAAATGTATGAATAACGGTTATTAATGCCATCTCTGGGATCAGACTCAAGCAAAGCCCCGTCAGCAGTCTCAGAGCCTAGAGCTTCGTAAGCAAGAACCGGCGTAATCCTATCTGCCGGTATTTCCTGGTAGTAAACTATTCTATTATTTTTTTCAGAAAGTTTTAAGAATTCTTTATAAAGTAATTTCTTAAACATTTTTAACTCCTCAGTTTTTCAGACTTGAGGAGCTAAAAAAACTGCCTCAAATCTTTGTTAATAAAACAAATGGTATGGTCAATAGCTCACGCCACCGCCAACCACCTAGATTTGAGTGCAATTTCATAAACATTTTCATTTTACTCTATTTAAAAAAATAATATACTAAAAATCTTGTACCATTCAAACTTTATAACCTTTACCGATAATTAAACCGCCAACGAAAAGGTAATCAGGTATTAGATTTTGTCAATTAATACTAAATCGTTTACTTCAATAATTACTGTGTAGGCTGTTTAATTAGCTATAGCTATCTGTTCACCAACCTTATAAAACTTGTCAGTCTCGGCGTTAAATTCTTTGATTGAACCTGGTCTAAAAATAAGACAAGATGTCGATCCTCCGAACTGAAAATAGCCCAACTCTTCACCCTTTTTTACATGATAGCCTGGCTTAATATTATCATTAATAATACATGATGATATTTCTACCATGCCCACCGGCATAAAACACATTAATCCAATTTTGGGATCATCAGCTTTAATAAAAAAGAGCGCACGCGTCTGAACGTGTGTTATATACCCTTCCGAATAGTCTTGATCCGTAGGGTCCTCTCCTTCAGATTCGGCCTGGCTGAAATATAGACCGTCCTTTACAAATGCCTTTTCTATTGTTCCAGAAACAGGACTATGCCAACGATGATAATTAAATGGACTGAGAAATGCCTGATAAACACACCCTCCCACAAATTTATCAACTAGTTCGTCATTGGCTAACATATCATTTAATGAATACGGTTGCGATTTAATCCAGAACTCACTGTATTTTTGGACATTTTTGCTAATTTTGTATACAGTGGAGTCGCAGGCGCTAACTATCACCTTATCGTTCTCAGGCTGAGCTATAGGCCGCGCATTACCAGCAAGCTTTCTTGTAAAAAAATCATTCCAAGATTTAAAACCCCAATATTTATCTTTAGGATCATACTGGTAATCAGTCATTTTTAATTGTTCTTGAGCCTCCTTGCATTTCCAGCCACTAGGAGAGTCATTAATTACATACAATGATTCTTTACTATTAAGAAAATCCGTCCAAACAGCAAGAATCTTTTTAAACATTGCATTAATCTTTTCATTACGATATGCCGCAAATCCTGCGGGCGTCCCCATTGTCCATATAAGTATTGCTGAAAATGGGGTACCAACAAGAAGAGTTTGATTGTAATCAGGAGCACATTTTAAAACTTCATTAAGCTGACATAGCATATCATCTACGTTTTTTAAATGCTGTGTTTTGTATTCTTGGGGAATCTGCTTAATCATCTGCGTCAAGTACATCCTAACCACAGGATCATCATCTATTAATTTTTTAAATTCCAATATTACCGGATGAAAGTTTTCATATTTCTCACCTTTTTCTGTAGATACAGAAAATGAAGTAAATATCAAAAAAAAGAATCCCATGAATAGAACAGTTCGCAACAATTTCATTTTTACCAAACCCTGTCTTGTTAGTTTTTGATTTGCAATTGTGCTACATACGATGAAAATCCTAAATTTTCAGAACCATTTTAAGAGCCGTCTCTTAATAGTGCAATTTGTACACCACATAACATTTTGCTTTAGGGTCGTATGAAAATCTGTAAATATACGAAAAACTTAACGGAATGTATGCCATCTTACTATTTCCGCTGATAGCTACGTCACACGGATAAGAAGTATCATCAAATTCATACAATTTTTTAAAGTTCCCCTCTTTGCTTCCTTCCATCAGGGAATAAGACCATCCATGAGACTTACATGTAATCAGCCATACTTTACTGGCATCCATATTGGTGCTAACTCCGAGAATTGCATCTGCCTCTCCATCTTCATTATCGCCCCCTTCCGCACCATCCTCTGGCTGTTCCCACAATCCTTTGTTGTCATATTCGTATGTATCCTTAGCAGAATCATATGTGTACTTATTCAGTTGATTTTTGCCTGTAACTACAAAAACAAAATTTCCATCAGAAGACATTGCTATTGAAGTTGGAATACCGGCACATGTTCTTATGGGTATGAAATTCCCATCCTTGCTGCGGTATACCAGTTTCTTTGATTCCGTTACAGCCAGAAGTCTTCCTCCATTCATGTTAGTCGCAAGCCCATTTATCTTGCTATTTGTCTTCCATATCGGCTGAGCTGGAGAACGCTTGCCTTTTTCGTATCTGTATACATTACAACTAACAATTCCATTACTATCAGCCCCGTCGTCATCGGGATTATTTACAACAGTTGAAACATAAGCAATGGCACTATTCCCGCTCATTGTAACGTTCTCAGGAGTTTCATAATTATCAAACAAATCGACTTGAACAGGAGCCTTATAATCATTTAAACGCGCTTTTTTCAGGGTCTTCTCTCTCAAGATCACCTGTTTACCTACCAATCCTATGAATTTGTATCCTTCAAAATCCGTGGCAACTATGCATTTCCCTGCTTGTACCGAAGGAGTTGGTATTACAAAAAGACAAATCATATTTACTAAAAAAAATCCTAAAAATATTTTTTTCATTCCTCTTTTTCCTTTTTTTATATTCTAAATTACTATTGGTTAAAAAATTTACCGACATAATATCTATCATAATTACAGAATATTTCAATATTGCAAAAACAATTTCACATATTGAATTCAAACAGAAATACCTGTCGGATATGGCATTTAATGCAAAATCTATGTCCAAACTTCGGTGTGCACTATATCAGAGACAGGTTTGCATTTAACTCCAATTCGAAATATATTAGCTTTCTTCTTGGATGCCAATGTAGCTCAGTTGGTAGAGCAGTTCATTCGTAATGAACAGGTCACCGGTTCGATTCCGGTCATTGGCTCCATTCTACGCTCGAATTTTATGCGGAGAGAAAAATGTTTGGACAAGAAACAGTCATAAGAAGTAGCCCCCCACAAAAAAACAATGGCAAATTCGGCACCAGAATGGAACTAAACGAAACAAACTATCAGAAAGTGGAAAATATCTCCTTTGAAAAACAACTGCCCGAAGGTTTTGTATATGTCAGAGATGTAATACCTGACATTGTTCTTGAAATACTTTACTGTTCAAACAGGAATTTTACGGGACAACCTGTTGATGGGTATATTAAGCCCAAAGCCATATTGACGATGGAAGCCGCAAAAAGTCTTAAAGAAGTGCAGAACGAACTAAGGATTTACAGTTTAGGTCTTAAGATATTTGACGCCTACAGGCCGCAACAGGCAGTTGACTGTTTCAGCAAATGGGCAAAGAGTCCGGAAGATCATACGACCAAGGCACTATATTATCCTAATGAAGAAAAAGAGAGCCTGTTTGAAAATGGTTATATTTCACTAACGTCTTCACATATCAGAGGAAGCACTGTTGACCTTACATTAGTACACATAAACGGAAAAAAGAATGTTGTAGAACTTGATATGGGAAGATCATTTGATTATTTCGGAAAAGAGGCATGGGGAAATTATGCCAATTGCACTCCTCAACAAAAAGCTAACAGGCTTCTCTTGAAAACTATAATGGGGAAACATAGATTTGAATCTTATCCTCGTGAATGGTGGCACTTTACATTAAAAGATGAACCATTTCCAAATACTACCTTTAATTTCCCAATTGAATGATAAACAAAAAAATGGTACAATGACACGTTATAAGGAGAGCAAAATATGGACATTTTAATGGGAGGTTACCGTTTTTATTGCCCAAACTGCGGCATTCAAATTGCAAATGACAATTGATTCTATACCAAAACACGCAACAAAACCAACATTAATCGATCTGTGAACTTCTTAAACACTATACGGTAGATAAACATGAGGCTTTATAAAACCTATGGGTGATCATTACATTCCAAAATCCTATTTCCGTGGGTTCTGTCATGGATTCGGTCAGCAGCTTTGGGTTTACGACAAGGCAGACAACCGCAAATTCCAGACTCAAGTAAAGAGCCATTGCAAATATATGCAGTTTTTATTCTGCAGACCTTGAGAAATACCTTTCGGAGAAAATTGAGAACTCTGCGATTCGGGTGTTTGACAAAATCCATAAACGAGAGACTATAACTCCAGACGACAAGATTATCCTTTCAAAGTACATTGCGGTAATGTTAAAGAGAGTTCCGGAATGCAAGATTAATACTAAGGAACACATCCCCAAAATTGCCTATGATTTGAAGATATTTTACAACCGGTTGTTAGATGAGATTCTCTTAGAAAACCCTAAAAACGAAACTATAGTTCAACATCGAAAAGCAGAAATTGATAATATTCTTGATAAATTATCCTGTGATCCTCCTGATGAAATCTGGCACAAGTTAGTCCCTGCTGATCAGACGCCTCTAATGCTTGAAGGTATAGCCACGATGACATGGCGATTCATTTTATTTGATGAAAAGCCTGTCTTTCTGACAGGAGACAACCCTGTATTCTATTTTTCTAACCTTGGAATTGGTAGTACCAAATCTGAGATGTCTTTCCCTATCTCTAGCCATGTGACCCTTTGGGCTACCCGAAGGCCTGATCTCCCAGAAGGTTACTTTCCCACAAGTATGGCAATTGTTAAAGAAATGAACCGTAGAATAGCAAGTATCACTACAAGGTATGGATTTCATGCAGAGGATGAGGATTGGATACTTCATTCCCTTGCAAAGAAGAACTGGAAACTCAATAGAATTGTATAGGATACTATTAGCGGTAAAGTAGTTGGCGCTACGGAACAGGCCATCATGAAATATCACTAAAAATATCACGGGAAGGAAACCATAGAAAATGCAGTTATGGCAAGTGATGGATTCTTCCCTTTCACGGATGCCGTGGAAATAGCCGCGAAAGCAGGGATAAAAGCAATAATAGCGCCGGCAGGCTCCCTAAGATGCAGAAGTAATAATCCAGGCAAATTAATTAAAAATAGCGCTTATGCATGCTCCCGGGCGAATATTCTCCCATCATTAATTTTTTCTCTTTCTCTCAACTATTTTTTGCATAATAACATAAAAACAAGGAATAAGAAGAGTTCCTATTATAGCAGCAGCAATCATTCCTCCAAAAACAGCTGTTCCGAGAGACCTTCTGCTCATTGCACCTGCTCCGCTTGCAACTACAAGAGGATAGACGCCGAGTATGAACGCAAGAGCTGTCATAATTACGGCTCTGAACCTGATCTTAGCAGCATATCGGGCTGAAAGAAGAATACTCTCGCCCTTCTTATGGCTTTCATGCGCAAATTCCACAATAAGAATAGCCGTTTTTGCAGCCATCCCAAAAATTAGCACAAACCCCACCTGAACATATATATTGTTCTCAATTTGCGCTATCCATATAGCAATAAGAGAACCAATTACCGCGACGGGAATTGACAGTAATACCGCAATCGAAACCATCCAGCTTTCATATTTTGCCACAAGAAAGAAATAGATAAACACAATAACAAGTATAAATATCCATACGGCCTTATTTCCGGCAATAATCTCCTGATAAGCCGTACCTGTCCATCCATATGTGAAACCTTCAGGCAGAATGTGTTTTGCCACCCTTTCCATCGCTTCGATCGCTTGCCCCGAACTGTAGCCTTGAGCTGCTGAACCCTCTATTTCGGCGCTTGCGAGCATGTTGTAGTGGTTTACGATATTCGGTTCAAGCGCACTTTCGAGAGTAACGACTGTAGAAAGAGGAATTAATTTATTGTCTTGATTCTGCACATAAATATTCTTAAGGTCATGCTCGGTTGAGCGCTGTTCAGCCTTGGCCTGAATAAGGACCTGAAAGACTTTGCCGAAGATATTGAACTCATTTATGTAGATAGAACCGATATACGCATTAATGGCATTATAGACATCCTTGAGGTTTAAGCCTAACTTTTTAACTTTAGCTATGTCGGTATTTACCTTAAGTTTAGGAATATTTGCCGCGTAGTTGCTGTAAATCCCTGTTAATTCAGGCTGCTTTTTAGCCTCATCCATAAAATCATGAAGAACTTCAGAAAGTGATTGAGGGTTATTCCCGAGCTCCTGCTGAAGTTCAAACTGGAAACCGCCAGCCTGTCCCAAACCCGGTATCGGCGGGCGATCAAAGACTATTACACTTGCCTCAGGAATTTCATCCTTAAGTATTTTTATAAGCTTTTGTTTAATACTTTCCTGTGAAAGCTCATGTGTAGTTCTCTTGCTCCAGTCTTCGAGATTCACCATCATGTGCCCGAGGTTTGATGCATATGTAAAATTCAATACGGTCAATCCCGGAGTGCTAACGATATTGGCAACTCCCGGCTGTTTTTTTACAATGTCCTCACACTTGGACAAAACCTCAGCCGTTCTGGTAAGAGACGCATTGCTTGGCATCTGTATATCCACATTGAGGAGTCCCTGATCCTCATTAGGCAAGAAGCCAGTTGGAGTTTTTGAGTAGATAAAAAATATCGCTGCAATAATTACAATTAGGAAAACTATAACAAGCTTAAGCCTCTCAGTCAAAATTCCTACAGCCCTTATATAAAGTGAAGCAAGTTTTTCAAACACGCTATTAAATGTCCTGAAAAAGATATTTCCTTTTTTATGATCTATACCTTTAAGCATTGTCGCACACAATGCCGGACTTAAAGTCAGTGCATTGACTGCCGAAATAGCCACAGATGTGGCAATTGTTATCCCAAACTGCCTGTACATCTGCCCTGAAATGCCTGGGATGAATGCTATCGGTATAAACACAGCCATAAGGACTAGAGTTGTAGCTATAACCGGACCGGCAACCTGTTCCATAGCCTTTATGGTGGCATCTTTGGGGCTCAGTCTTTCCTCCTTCATCAATCTGTGGACATTTTCAACCACCACAATAGCATCATCGACCACTATACCGATCGCTAAAATCATTCCCATAAGGCTTATCATATTTATGCTGTAGCCCAGAGCAAGCATCACAGCAAACGTGCCTATAAGAGAAACAGGAATAGCTATAGTCGGAATAAGCATAGCCCTTAAATCCTGCAGAAAAAGATACACTACAAGGACTACGAGAGCTATGGCAATAATTAGAGTTTTAACCACCTCAATCATAGAAACTTTAACATAAGAAGTTGTATCATACACAACTTCGCCTTCCAGCCCTTTCGGAAATGACTTTTTAGATTCATTCAGGATTCTCTTGATTTCATTCGCCACATGAATGGCATTTGCTCCAGGCAGAAGATAGGTTGCTAAAAGTGCAGCGGGTCTTCCATTTAACAATGTATAAAACTGATAGTTTTCGCCGCCAAGTAAAACGTCAGCAACGTCGCCTAGTTTTATAAGGCTTCCATCCTTGCCCGCCTTAATGATAATATTCTTGAATTCTTCTACTTTGGTAAGTCTGGATTGAAGAAGGAGAGTATATGCAAATTGCTGTTTAGAAATAGACGGAGGACCTCCTAACTGCCCTGCCGGAACATATAAATTCTGCTCATTAATAGCATCGATCACTTCCTTCGGCGTGACTCTAAGACTCGCCATCTTTATCGGATCTATCCAGACTCTGATTGCGTAGTAAAATCCACCATGTATAATTACCTGCCCCACTCCTGGTATTCGTGAAATAGGATCCTGAAGGTGTAAATATGCATAGTTGCTAAGGTAGAGCGCGTCATATTTATTGTCAGGGGAATACAGCGTCAGATAAGAAAGAACATCAGTGTTGACCTGCATGACACTTATGCCTTCGCTGACAACTTCAGGCGGCAATTGAGGCTGGGCTATATTCGTTCTAATAAGAGTGTTTACTGCATCGATATTCGGTTTGGTACCCACGTCGAAAGTTACATTTATAACTACATTTCCCTGGTCTGAACATTGTGTAAACATATAAATCATGTTCTCAACGCCATTTATCTGCTGTTCTAGCGGTTCGACAACGGTTTTCTCAAGATTTATGGCATCAGCTCCCGGATATGAAGTTGAAATCTGTACGATCGGCGGGAGAATGTCTGGATACTGAGATAAAGGAAGATTGTTAATAGCTATCAAGCCAACAAGCACGATTACTATTGCAATTATAAAAGCAAACTTTGGCCTATTGATGAAAAATTTGCTAAACATAATAATTCGTCAGTTTTTCCTGTTTTTTTATTACTTGTACATCTGCTTTGTGAGAAGCTGGTCTTTTTCAAAGAACCACGAGTAATAGAGCTTAAAAGTTAATATTCTTATTTGCTAGTGCACAGTTAACCTTAAGGTCTGGTCTTACTCTCAAAACTCCCCCGACTATCACCAGATCCCCCTCTTCAAGACCATCTTCAACAACTATCTGAGTATCAATAGCAGCCCCTTTTTTGATATATTTCTTGTGAACAATGTTATCTTTACTCACGGTATACACAAAAGTTCCCAGTTGGTCAACAAGCATTGAAGACTGAAATATTAGAAGGCTATGATTCTTTTTTACGCTTTCCAGCTTTACTGTGACATATCCCCCCGGGACAAGTTTATCATCAGGATTACGAAATACTGCACGCATCTGAATTGTTCCTGTTAGGGGATCTATTTTATTACTGATATAATCAATATTTCCGAGAATCGGATATTCCTCTCCATTAGACAAAATGGCTTTGACAATAACACCATTACCCGCAACCTTCCCATTCTTTCTTGTGGGAAGCACTTGCCTTGTTTTCATTACATCTGCAAGATAAGTTTCACTTATAGGAAACTCTACCCATATCGGATCAACCATTATTACATTAGTAAGAGGATTACTATTTTCACCGACTACATTTCCAACGCTATAATTATACATTCCGACTCTACCGTCAAAAGGAGAGTAAGTATCAGTATAACTCAGGTTAAGAGCTTGAAGCTCCAAATTAGCCTTTGCCGCCAATAATTTCCCTTCAGTTACTGACTTGTTTTGTATCGAATTATCGTAATCTTTTTGACTTGTCGCACTCGTAGAATAAAGGTTTTTTTGTCTATGATATTCTATTAAAGCATTATCGTATTGGGCTTGGGCTTCAATAACTGCAGCCTTAGCATCATTAAGCTGTGCAATATATTGTTCCTTTTGAATCTGGAACAATAATTGTCCTTTAGCTACATATTCCCCAGGTTCAAATAATCTTTTGACAAGAAACCCTTCTACACGAGCTATGATCTGAACGTCCTCTTTCGGCACCACCTGCCCTACTGCAGTCGTAACATGAGGAAGTTCTGTTGAAATTACAGGAGAAACAAATACTGAAGGAATTGCAACCTCTTCTTTTGGCTTTGAACATGAAAATGCCACGAACAAAAATAGAGTCAGTAATAATAATCTCACTGGGAGTCTTAATCTAAATTCTTTTAGAAACATTATTTCTTTCCTTAAATAAGGTACTGAATATAATCTATAAAATTAAAATAGATCCTGTCCGGAAATAGTACTTTTTCAAGAGACAAATGAATTAAAGATAGCGCTTATGTATGCCCCCTGGACGTTGCTAAACTTTAACGAACTACCGTATACCAGAGGTGGCGGCTGATCAATTAATGAGCAGCCTGACGCTCGATTTACTAAACTCTTACTTTTTGTCAATCATATTATCAATCTTGTCGTTGTCCCAAACACTGTTGTCTGAAAATTTAATTTTGAGGGTTTTGGAGCTTTTATCTTTAAAATAGTCACTAATAGTTACGCTTCCACTCTCTTTGAACGTTATTTTTATTGCTTCTCCATCTTTCTTAATATTCTGAATGTCTCGTGGTAACATGTCAGGGGGGTCAATTGTATCATTTCCTTCTTCTCATTGTAAGATTATCGTTACCTCTACCTGGATGTATTGTATCGTTTCTACCTCTAGCAAGAATAATAGTATCGCCTGAATCTGTTCCGCTAGTAATACTCCGCCCTTGATCGGCCTGAGAATTATTTGTCTCTTGAGCTCCCATAACTACACAAAAAGTAAATCCTCCAAATACGACAATACTTGCAAAACACAACACTAAAATATTTTTCATTTTACTTTCCTTGAAATTCAAGTTACAAGTGCAACCTTAAATTTATCAATAGATTTTAAATATTCAATAAAAATATCAGTAGGAGTTCTATATCCTAAAGATTTTCTTGGTATGGTATTAATGAGCTGCTGAACGTTCAGCAGCTCATTAATTGAAACTTTGGAAAAATCTGTACCTTTGGGAAAGAATTGGCGAATTAAGCTATTGGTATTTTCATTCAGTCCTCGTTCCCAAGGCGAAAAAGGATGGGAAAAATATACTGAACCTTTCAGGTGTTTTGATATTTTCTTATGTCCGGAAAACTCTAATCCATTATCGACTATCAACGTATTGAAAAGCTCTTTCCCGTTTTTAAAAGTTTCAAACATAACTCTATATCTTTTCTAAAGAACCACTATTTCCTAATCTTTTTATCAAGAGATAGTTGCTTTTACTATCAACTACAGTCAGAACTGCATTTTTATGTCTTTTCCCCAATATAGTATTGCCTTCCCAATCTCCTATTCTCTTCTTCTCTGCTGCTATTAAAGGTCTGGCTTTTATCGATACCCTGTCCTTTATCCTGCTTCTGTTACAGTTCCTTTTTCTATATTTCCTGCCGCTTCGTCTGAGATTCTTATATAGCTTGCCACCAGATTTTCTGTCCGCGTAGATGTACAGATATATAAGCTCATGGATTACCCTAGCACCTTTGTTCTTCAGGTATCCGAAAATTTGTTCCGGACTCCATTTTTTTAATAACTTCTGAATTATTTCCTCTTTCAGCTGATCCCTGATTTTAGGTTTCTTCCTAGGAATTTGTCGGACTTAGTGATGTGAGTTTTTGTAACTACTTTATTATGAGACGCTTAGTTTTTGAATCGAAATATTGCTTATGTTGATTGTCAACGACTTGTAGCTAAAGTCCGACAGGCTGCTAGCCTTTTTTCTCCTCTGCAATGCTTTATCTTGAGCTTCATTGTTATTGTATTTGCAAGGATCAACACTGTTCCTTTTTATTTCTCTGCCTATCGTACTTTTGTCTCGGTCTAAAAACCCTGCTATCTCTTTATTGCTAAATCCCTCTTCTTTTAATACATTTATGCTGTCCCTTTCCTCTCAGGTTAGCGGGGTATATCCTTTCATGCAACCTCCTTTAGAATCACAGGCCGTTTTTACCCCTGCTAACCTATAATTCATTTCCTAGGGTTGCTATTCACTCTTGAATGTACCTTCTTTTGTTTTTTTAAACTTATACAGAGTTTATTACAAAACATCAATTTTTTGGTGAATATGCGAGCTGATTTATTGCTCTTTTCGAGTTCTGTGTATATAATGTAGTCAGAGAAAGAAAAGGAGGTGAGGTATATGAAAATAAACAGTGAATTAAGGCAGCACCTTATGATTGGCGAAGTGTGTAACAGGTTTAGTTACAATGGATTAATCATGCAATTTTTTAATAAAATGAAAATTGTATTATTATGCTTTGCTGTATCGTTTTGTTATGCGACAAGAATCAATGCGGAAGTTGGGCACAAAGTAGTTAACGTCAAGTATGATAATGGATCGAGTCCATCTATTGCATTTATTTCTTCAGGTGAATATGCCGGTTATATAGCTGAGGCACATCAGGCTTCAAAGCTAGGTTCTTGTGCCCTTTGGTTTGACATTTTTGATCCGTATACGGAAAAAAGAGTCGTTAACGTCAAGTATGAGGATAATGCATCGAATCCATCTATTGCATTTATTCCTTCAGGTAAATATGCCGGTTATATAGCTGAGGTACATCAGACTGGTAACCTTTGGTTTGACATTTTTGATCCGTATACGGAAAAAAGAGTCGTTAACGTCAAGTATGAGGATAATGCATCGGATCCATCTATTGCATTTATATCTTCAGGTAAATATGCCGGTTGTATAGCTGAGGCACATCATGATAATGCTAATGGTCTTTGGTTTAACATTTTGGATCAGGATGGAGAAAGAGTCGTTAACGTCAAGTATGAGGATAATGGATCAACCCCATCTATTGCATTTATTCCTTCAGGTAAATATGCCGGTTATATAGCTGAGGTACATGAGTTTTCAGAGGGACAAGATGATAACCTTTGGTTTGACATTTTGGATCAGGATGGAGAAAGAGTCGTTAACATCAAGTATGAGGATAAGGGATTGGTTCCATCTATTGCATTTATTTCTTCAGGTGAATATGCCGGTTATATAGCTGAAGCACATCAGGATCAATCTGATAGTAAACTTTGGTTTGATGTTTTGGGTCAGACAGGAGAAAGAATTGTTAACGTCGAGTATGATAAAGGAAAACTTCCATCTATTGCATTTATTTCTTCAGGGGAATATGACAGTTATATAGCTGAGGCACATCTGACTTCAGGAGTTACTGATGACCTTTGGTTTGACATTGTATCAACCAAATGATAATTCCTTTTAACTGTGGGTTTCAATTAAGGCTACACCGCACAGACGATGAAATGCATGAGCTTACAATAACTTCCGTACAGTATTGTATAGATTCTCCTATAGTTAAACAAGTAATGTTTATAAAAAAAATGAAGGGTTATACTAATTTGTAATTAGCTGGTGCACATTTTGTAACTTTACTCCCTCGTTTTTTCCCATGTTGTAACTTCAGAATTCCTGACGTAGCGAAAATTGCACGGGTCCTATTTTTACAAAAAGTTTTTTATAAAACCTCAACTCTTCCGAATAGCTTGGCTAATATCTAATTCGATATTGAAAGTAACGTTTTATCTATATATTTCACTAACAACAAAATATCTTGACTTTTAAAAACAGGAAAATGTACAACATTATAATTTGATATAACTGGTTTGTCATTAATTTAATAGAAATTTCAGATGCCAAAAAAATACGATTTGTTCAATTTATATAATAAAAAGTCAGAGAAAGAAGTCCAAAATAATCCTGTTCTCCCAAGCTCTGATGTTACTGAAATTGAAGGCGAAATTTGTAAGACCGTATACATAAGCGAAGACGAAGCTTATGCCGTGTTCAGATTAAAGGATAAAGAAGAAAAAATTATAACTGTTACAGGCCCTTTGGCTGGAGCATTTGAGGGTCAGGGAATTAAAGCGACAGGAAAATGGGAAAATCATTCCGAGCACGGAAGACAATTCAAGGTAGAACGCTTTACACTCTCTATTCCAAAGACGGCAAAAGGGATAGAAAAGTACCTTTCTTCCGGACTGATTCACGGGATAGGTCCAAAAAGGGCAGAATTAATCGTTTCTCATTTTAAAGAAAAAACTATTGACATACTCGACAATTACTCGGCAAGATTAACTGAGGTCCCGGGGTTGGGAAGAAAAACTCTTGAATCCATAAGAACGTCGTGGAAAGAACAGGCATTCAAACGGGAAATAACTATTTTCTTTCAGGGATTGGGCATAAGCATACCCTACTGTTCCAGAATATTAAAACAATTCGGCCCATCTGCCCTTAAAATAGTAAAAGGAGACCCATATTTTCTGGCCGAATCCATTCACGGAATAGGGTTTTCAAAAGCAGACATAATAGCTAGAAACCTTGGCATCGGGCATAACGATGACAAACGACTTACTGCCGGAGTAAGATATACATTAAACAAGCTCTCCGAAGCCGGACATGTATGCTACCCTCTTAATGATTTCATCAGGATAAATGCTGAAACGCTTGAGGTAACAGAGGAAGAGAGCAAAAAAGGTGTGCAACTTGCTTTAGAAAAAAAAACAATCGTCATCGATACATTAGTTACTTATTCAAGCAGCAAGGAATATATCTACGATTCCTTGCTCTATTATACAGAAGTAGGGCTGGCCAGACTAATAAAGGACTTATTATCGGTTCAAACGCATAAAGGTTCATTTCTTAATAGCATAAAAGCTAAAAATGACGGTAAAATCCTGTTCAATGAAGACCAGCTTGCTGCTATCAACAATATTTCAAAAAGTCCTTTTTCAATAATCACCGGAGGCCCTGGCGTAGGAAAAACAACAATTGTCGGAGAAATAATCAGAAGAGCTACTTGCGCAAACCTGAAGATAGCTCTTGCCGCCCCGACAGGCCGTGCCGCAAAACGGTTAAATGAAACAACAAATCATCATGCTCAAACAATTCACAGGCTGTTAAAATGGGATCCGATAAGCAAAAATTTTGTCCATAACATAAGCAACAAACTTACCACAGATATATTAGTAGTAGATGAATGTTCAATGATAGACATTACATTAGCCTTGAACCTCTTAAAAGCGGTAAAAAAAGGAACAACAGTAATAATGGTGGGAGATGCAGATCAGCTGCCATCAATAGGCCCCGGCAATGTATTCAAGGATTTGATAGAATCAAAAATATGCCCTGTTACTTTTCTGAAAAATATTTACCGCCAGTCTTCAGACAGCAAAATAATTCCCGCCGCCCATGCAGTAAACAGAGGAAAAATGCCTGATCTCTTCCTTTCCGATGATAAAAAACTATCGGACTTTTACTGGATAGAACAAGGGGAGCCTGAAAAGATTTCAGAAACGATATTAAAACTCGTAACGGAAAGAATTCCCAAGAGATTTCATCTCAATCCATTCAAAGACATACAAATACTTACGCCTATAACCAAGGGCGGATGCGGGACTATATTTCTTAACGAATTACTTCAAAAACAGATGAATAGTTCGCCAAAAGCATCTTTTTCGTACAGCGGAAAAACATTTAACACTGGCGATAAAGTTATGCAGACAGTCAATAATTATGACAAGAACGTCTTTAACGGAGATATAGGATTTATAACAGTGATAAATCAGGAGAAAAAAGATTTCTCTGTAAACTATGAAGATAGAGTAATCAACTACGATTTTGATGAATCCGATGAGCTGATTCTGGCATATGCTATAACCATACACAAATCTCAAGGCAGTGAATTCCCTGCGGTAATCATACCATGCACAATGTCACATTACATCATGCTGCAGCGCAACTTGATATATACGGCAATAACGAGAGCTAAAAAACTGCTGATTCTAATAGGGACAAAGAAGGCTCTTGGAATAGCGGTGAGCAACTGCAAAGTTGAACCCAGATTTTCCGGACTTCTTGAAAGATTAAAGAAAATATCTAAATCCTAAATATATTTTTAGGGCTATAGGTAAATACTCTTAAGAATTGCTGTAATTTTTATGAAAAGTATAAGAGTTACAATCTTGCAGTATTATAATATGCTACGACTATACGCTTATTATTGCATAGTGGAGGTATGTATATGAGAACAACACTTAATTTGTCTGATGAAATGATAAGTGAGGCCATTGTAGCTTCAGGAAAACATAATAAAACGGACTAATAAACACAGCATTGAAAGAATATATAAGGATATTAAAAAGAAAAAGCTTATGTCTTTAAAAGGTTCAGGTATCATCAATTCTGTTTTTGATATTTCGAAAGATAGGGAATCTCTATCCCGCTAACTGATGTTTTAATTGCTGAGCTGTGTATAAAAAACAACTTGCATCTTATCACTTATGACAAACACTTCCTAAAATTCAAAAAAATATTTGATTTTAACCTGATACTTTGCAAAAACTCAAATTAAATGTAGTTCCACTATCATGTGTTTTCAAGAGTCCAGCGCAGCTGATTAAAGTAAGTATCCCTATTCAAAGCAAATCTAACAATTTGATGTCCTTTGACATTAAATTCATATTCTTTGAGCATTCCGTTTTTTTCAAGAACCCGAATAGAATTGGTGTTTTCTAAGAAAGTATAGGCAACCAACTGTTTTTTCCCTAATTTACAAAAAAAATATTCTACAATGGCCAATGACACTTCCGTAGCATACCCCCTTCCCCAGAACTCTTCTCCAAACAAATACCCTAACTCCAATTCGATATTACCATCTTTTATGTGTTCAATGATTCCACATTTGCCACAGATTTTGTTTGATCCCTTTTCAACTGTCGTCCAAAAACCATACCCTTCGTTATAATCTTTTGTGTGATTCTTAATCTCAGTGTCGAATTCTTCAACGGTCCAATTATGTTTTCCATTGCCAATAAAACGCATTACTTTCGCATTATTATGAATAATAATTAAATCCGAATAATCGTCACCCAAAACAGGTCTGAGGAACAATCTTTCAGTTTCAATAACAAAATTATCAAAAGGGTGCTTCATGACTTTCACATTCTCCTAGATGTTATGATAATTCTTCGGTTGCACTCACGATTTTGTACTGATTTGTTAATTCATTACATTCTAATTTCATTTTTTAATTGTTCCCTAAAAGAGTTCTTCTCTCAAATGAAATGCAAATTTTACATGATAGCTGGCACGGACTCTACAATCCAATGCTGTTTTTAAAAGGCAAGTGCAACCATATTAATAAATTTGCTATGGTGTTTTCACAAAGAAAACATTTTCGGCTACGAGCCCTAGGATAAAAGCAAAGATAGCAACAAGAACTATTTTTGGTCCGTATTCACTGTAATCAACAAACTTAGGGCTTTCAACGGTAGTTTTCTCCAAGCTGTCAATCTCACTCAAAACTCTTTTCAATCCTTCAGAATCAGCAGCCTTGAAGTACCTTCCTCCAGTAATGGTTGCCATTTCATTCATTAACTTTTCGTCAAACTGCCCATAAACAGGAACAAATTGGACTCCGAACGGAGTATTCTGTAATACAAAAGCGTTGTTACTGCCTAGCCCCACCGTGTATACTGCAATATTGTACATTTTTGCCAACTTAGCGGCCTGTAGCGGGCTAATTCTGTCATTTACGTTATTACTGCCATCTGTAAAAAGAACTATAACTCGTCTTTTTGAAGACGCATCCTTTAACCTGCTTACCGCAGAAGCTATAGGAGCTGCTATATTTGTTGAATCTCCAACAAGCCCTGGGGATACATTTTTTATATGAGCCAACAAAAATGTATGATCCATAGTCGGCGGGCTCGCTAAATATGACTTAGGAGCAAAAACCTCAAGGCCAATTCTATCGTTCGGGCGTTTTTTTACAAACCGATCTATCTCTTCTTTTGAGTAGTCAATTCTTTGCCTTAACACTCCCGCTTCCAATGCCGTTCTTATCTCTTCTGGAGTCATATTAGGAGCAATATCCATAGCCTGCATACTCCCAGAAAGATCCATAACTAGCATTATGTCTATTCCGTTTGCTTTCTGTCTGAGTTGTTCTATCCCTTTCTGAGGCCTGGCTAGGGCAATGGTTAATAGAATCGAAGCGATGAAATAAATAGCAATCGGCAGAAGAGAATAATTCATTTTTTTCCCCTGATTGCGTAAGAGAAATGGCTTGATCCACGGAACGATTAAAACAGGTTTTTGCCTGTTTATGGCAAAGATTAACAGAGCGATAAAAGGTATAACCAATAGAAGATACCATGGTGATTCAAACCTAAATCCATTTAAACCATCGTTAATATATTCAATCATTTTCTATTACCTCTCCGTTTGCCGCACGTTTCCCATATCTTTCGTTCCCTGTTGACTGTTCACTGTTTCGTCATCATTATTCTGATTAGGAATCGATTCTGTGACCAGCTGCACTGCTCTATTCATCGAACTTTCTATCATATCTTTGCCTGCATCATATTTGGCGAACTTTATCATATCTGCAGACACCATAAATTCTCTGAGAAAATTTCTGTCCTTATTATTAAGAGGGCTGTTTGGATTTTCCATACTCGAAAGGAATTCATACGTTGTCTGTTTTGGGGCATGTATCCTGAATCTCTCTTCCAGATAATCGCGAACAATATCCGTAAGCAACGAAATACATTTCAAAGGGTTCAATACCCCTGACTGGTAATCACCTTTAAGTTGATTTAGGCTAACTATTGCTTTTTCCCAAGAAGAGATGATCTTTATGTTAGTTCTTTTTCTTCTAAGGAGTAAAAATAATATTAAGGCAATTACAACTATACCAGAAGCAATTATAAAATAAATAACCTTCGATTTTTCAGCAAATTTCTGAACTAAAACTTTTCCGGCAATATTCAGATTACCCGATGTATTCTTTATCTCCAAAGACTTAAACTCTGGTATTTTAAGAGATAGAGTGTCCACATCTTGAGTGTGATATGAATAAGAGGCAATTTTAAAACTACCTTCAGGAATCAAGCCGATAGAAAAAGCCTGCAGGTTAAAACAAATTTTCCACAGCGTATACCCCCACTCTCTACTTTCTTTCACAATTTCGGGCAGGCCGTACAGCTGACTCCCCTGAGAAGGCTTTATCTGCGCATCCGAAGGATATTTATCCCACGGAGCCCTTAACGTTATAGTCACCCTAAGCGGTTCACCTAACGTAACCTCTTCTCCGGGCAGTAATTCAGTTTTGACATATTTTATTGGAATGTTCTGACTGGCAATACTTCTATATTTAGCATATATGGCAAAAAAACATGCTATAAAAATAACAGAAGCAATAATTCCAGAAATTAATAAAACTCTCAACAACTTTTTCATCATATTCTGCTGACTATTTTTTCACGCTGTTTAAAGAATTTCATAAGCGGTTTTACCATATCTTCACCGCACCTTATATCTATCATATCAACTTTCGCTTTAGAACAAATATCCGCATGATTGGAATGAAGCTGTTCCGCTACTTTTAAATACTCTTCTACATTTTTTTTCGAAGCCTGAAAAGCTGAGCTCAAGCTAGATTCAGAATCGGCAATATTCAAGTACCCGGATACTGGCCACTTAAGTTCCATTTTATCAAGAACTCTTACAGCAATCATATCATGTCTTTTATTGACAAGCGTCAGTGTCTTTAAAAAGCCGCTCTTCTCGTCTATGAAGTCACTGATAAGAAAAACTACAGCCCTCTTCCGGAGGATCTTCATAATTTTTTCCAGAGCCATAACAATATTCGTTCCTTTACCCTCAGGCTTCCTGGCAACGAGATCCCTTATCAACCTCAAGGTGTGAAGCCTTCCTGACTTCGGGGGCAGATACAACTCTACCTTATCGGTGAAAAGCATTAATCCGACTTTGTCATTATTCCTTATAGCGCTAAAAGCCAGAAGAGAAGCGATTTCCACAACAATATCATTCTTTGTCTTATCTCCACTTCCATAAAATCCGGAAGCTGAAGCATCAACAAGAAGCATTACCGTCATTTCCCGCTCTTCCACATATTTTTTTATATATGGAGTCCCCATTTTTGCGGTAACGTTCCAGTCTATGTCTCTGACATCGTCGTCCTGAGTATATTCTCGCACATCTTCAAACTCAATACCGCTGCCTTTAAAGACGCTGTGATAAGCCCCAGCGGTAATATCTTCCACCATACGCCTCGTGCGTATTTCTATTTTTCTTATTCTTGCTATTAAGTCTTTTGACAACATAAGATCAATTTATGATTTTGAATTTATGATTTTAGATTTGCCCACCAACTACCAACTACGGGGTCAGCAACTCGTCAAGAACCATTTTGACGACATCGTCAGATGTCAAATCTTCAGCCTCAGCTTCATAGCTGATAATTATACGATGCCTAAATATATCTGGCACAACATTTTTGACGTCCTGCGGAACTACATAAGCCCTGCCTTCCATAAATGCAGCGGCTTTTGCAGCAAGCACCATAGATATAGGAGCCCTTGGAGAAGCGCCATATTGAATCAATGAATCTATTTTTTTCAAATTAGCATTTGATTGTCTCATAGAAAGTTGGGAATGTTCTTTCGGCCTAGTGGCTATAGTAACATCAAGAATGTATTCAATTATCTTGTCATCAATATAAACCTTGTCCACCCACTTTCTTGCTTCTATTATTTTTTCAAGACTAGTCACGCCCAAGGCTTCCAGCTCAAGTTCTGTATGAGCAACCCTTTCTAGTATAAGCTTTTCTTCATCCCTTTTAGGATAAGAAACATTCAGTTTAAACATAAACCTGTCCACCTGTGCCTCCGGCAAGGCATAGGTGCCTTCATGTTCTATAGGATTCTGGGTGGCCATTACCAGAAATGGATAGGGCATCTTGAATGCCTGACCTGCTATTGTTATTTGCTGTTCCTGCATACACTCAAGAAGCGCACTCTGAACCTTTGCCGGAGCGCGATTTATCTCGTCAGCAAGCGTAATATTAGCAAAAACAGGCCCTTTTTTTACACTAAACGTGTTGTCTTTAGGATTGTAAACATTGGTACCAATCACATCCGCAGGCAAAAGGTCTGGAGTAAACTGTATCCTCGAAAAAGATCCCTTTATTGATTGTGCAACTGTTTTTACCGCCAGTGTCTTGGCCAGCCCCGGAACACCCTCCAGCAAAATATGTCCATTTGCGATCAGCGCAAGAATCATCCTGTTAATCAATGCTTCCTGACCGACAATCACTCTGCCTATATCAGTTTTGAGCGCAGGAATAAAAGATGAAACCTCAGAAATTTTATTTTGAAGTTCTTGTATAGAGTTTTTATCCATGTTACACCTCATATTCGTTATAATTGATACAAATAAACTATTCAAAAATAATATTAAATCCAACTATTTCCAGTCTGATTCTTTCAAAAAAAAAATCATTTTTTTTAATTTTCATTGTAGCTCCGTTAAAATTTGGGAATATAATTGTGAAGTGCTGAACACTTCGGGATCAGGAGCAATAAAAAAACATAAAGGAGTAAGCATGAAAAAATTAACGAGATTTCTTTCAGCACTGTTTACGGCGCTGATAGTTAGCACGACATTTGCCATGGGGGAATTCCAGGAACAACAAGGTACCACAGACGCACAAAAAGACAGTGAATTTGTCACGCAAATTGAAAAAGAGTATCACGCATTAAGTCCGGCAGGAAAGGTAGAAGTGAAAAGAAGAATTTCAGCGCTTGATCAACAAACAAGCACAACGAAAAACTCATCGTCAAAAAGTTCATCCTACTACTCTGAAGGGTTTGCTCAGGGCCAAAAATGGAAAGTAATGAAAGAGTCTCTCGACTATTTTGAGTCTGAAATAAGAACATACGCAGGAAAGCTACCTTCGAATGAAAATGAATTTGAAAGGGAAGATTTCAAGCGAGGAGTCACCGACGGCGCCAAGCCGGAACCTTTTCGGTTCTTCTCCGAAATGAAAAGTGAAAATTAAGAGATAACTGTAACGGGCTCTTTGATCCAATGGTTGCGACGAGCGATATAGGCCCATTCTCACAATTGGATACGCCCGTTCCTTCAACACAAGATCTGAAGTAGATACTGGAAATATGAGACTGGTTGCACACCCTTGATATGTAAACAAAAAAAATTAAGGAGGTAAAAGTGTCAACCAGTCACTGTATCATACACAATGTGTTCGAGATTATCAATATGAATCAAGAGAATTATGGAGATGGTGAAGTTCTCTGGAATATTAGACGTAAGTCATTTCGTTGTGATAAATGTAGATATCCAGGAGTCTCAGTTGCTGTAACGAGACAGAGGCTAATCAAAGGCGAAAGGATTGGGAACAAACACTTCTTTCTGAGAGTCCCTGTTCACGGGATATACTGTTCGGAATGTAAAAATACAACAATAGAACAACTTCCATTTCTCTCTTCCCCAAAGGCAAGGATAACAAAATCTCTGGAAAGAACAATCATTGAGTTACGCTAGAAGATGAGCAGATATTTCGTCCTTTTTTGATATTGACTGGAAAACAGTAAAAGAGTGCGAGAAAAAATATCTTAGGAAAAAGTTTAGACATATACCATTAAAAGATGTCAGGATAATTGGCGTAGACGAACTTTTTGTTAAGAGTCAGGGAAGAGAAAAATATATCACAATTGTTAGAGATTTAGAGAGTGGGGCTGTGGTATATGTCGGGGATGGTAAAGGATCCGAATCTCTCAATGGTTTTCTCCTAAGGATTACACATTCTAAAGCAAAGATTTCCACAGTGGCCATGGATATGTCAAAGGCTTATATTTCATGGGTAGAAGAAATTTTACCAAATGCACAGAAAGTCTTTGATCATTTTCATGTAATCAAACTAATGAATGACAAACTAGGAAAAATCCGCAGAAGAACGGCCAAAGAAGTTAATGAAGAGCAAAAAACCCTCATCAAAAATCAAAGAACTTATTGACATGGCAAAAACTATAGAAAATAATCTTGACGGAATTATCGCCTATTGGACCACAAATGCCATCTCAAATGCCGGCATGGAGGGGTTTAACAATAAAGTCAGATGGTTAATCAGACAGGCTTATGGGTTCAAGGATAAAGATTATTTCATTCTCAAGATCTATAACCTCCCAAATACTAAAACTGAGGCTGTTATATGATATTTACTTTTCATTCTGGCGAAGAGTCACATTTCCCATGGTGAAGCTCAAAAAAGGGCCACTAACATAAAGACTGTAGAATAAAGGTTACAACAGTTCTGACTTTTATTTTCCTCATTTTTTATCACTGAAATTGATTGCATTTCTTTGCCTTGCTAATTGAAAGGCGTTATTTTACTGGGTAAAGTCTAAAATTCAGTTTGGTTTTAGCATTAATGACCAAGAAGCAAATGCTGTTAATAGCAAGCAATAATCATCACAAAATAAAAGAATTAAAGCATATTTTAAAAGATACCGATTTTAAAATAATAGCGCCGTCTGATATTGGCGGAATAGAAGAAGTGGAAGAGACAGGCTCTACGTTTGAAGAAAACGCGATACTGAAAGCCACGGCTATAGCCAAACGCAGTCACACGTATGTTTTTGCCGATGACTCAGGGCTTGAAGTTGAAGCCTTAAACAACAGGCCAGGTATTCATTCTGCCAGGTACGCCGGAACCGGAGCGACAAATGAACAAAGAATAGAAAAACTGCTGAAAGAAATGGCAGAATGTTTCCGCAAGCAGCGGAGGCGTTTTGTCAATTTAATTCCGCTCTGCGGAAACAAAATTTCTGCTCATTGGATAAGGGGAATTATTCCATATTCCCCTTATAACCCCTTTGGGTGCGGCTAGCTTTCATCCTGCGTGGCAAGCCACGGGGAATTCAGTTAAGAGTTTCGTTAAATGACTTTGCTGTTAACACGTAATAATTTGGATTTAAAATAGTTCTTACATTTAAACCATCTTTGATCTCATAAGCTTTTATAATACAGTCTGTTGGCACAAAAAAAGCTGCTGCAACTTCTTCCTCCCATGCATATGAATGTTTTCCAAATAGTGCGTTTAAATCTATACCTCTGTCTTTATCCAATTCAATTTTTAAAACATATCCACTTTTTCCGGCATATCTAATAGCTTTGCTGTAATTGTATGAAGTAGAAATAAAAACAGAAGATCCCGATCCTTGTCCCGAATGATAAGCGAGATCTGTAGCAGAAAAGCTATCCATAACAGAGTCTGGGTTAGTTCTATATCTGAACATAAACGGACATTCTATGCCATTCTCAAAAATATTTGTAAGTTGAGATGAGGATATGTTCATACCACGGTAAACAATTGTTCCTTTGGAGACTAGTGTCAAGTCAAGCCTCTAATGTCGGATAAAGTCTTTTAAGTTTTACACGAGCATCAACTGTTGTAAAGTGCCAGTTTATTTTTGCGTTCAAATTGTCCCTGCGATTCTGCCACGCGGACACT
>JAJXWI010000071.1 GCA_021781705.1 bacterium
AGATGGCTCATCAGGTAAGCTTATGGTTTCAGAGACAAGGATTACTTCATTCTCAAAATCTATAATCTCCCAAATACTAAACTTGAGGCTGTTTTGTGATATTTACTTTTCATTTCGGCGAAGAGGCTATAAGTCGCAAGGGGTTTCTTTTTACGCAGAACCGCAGCAATCTCTGCTTGGTTGTCGATAGCGCCCTTAAATGTAGTGCCCATAGCAATTACTACCAATGCCGGTTTTGAAGGATCAAGCGCTTTTTCAAATTCTTTTATAATCATCTTTCCTGCCACGTCTGTCTTAATTTGACGGAGCTCCAGATTCTGAAGATCTGCGAGCTTCTTGATGGAATAATGAGCATCTTCAGAAACATAAACAATGGGAAGTTTTTTTGTCTGTGTCAAAATTTGCCTTACTCCAAAATACATTCCGTGGTTGTTGCCATCTGTGCCGCTGGTGGTAACAAAACCCCAAGCTTCTTCAGGAGAGAATCCGTAGAGTGGAGCAAAGAAATCGATCACTTCATTCTCGAATTCATGAGTGTTAAGGGTATATGAACTTTTTTGTTGCGGGTCGCCAACGTTGTTCATATTGATGTCACAAAGCTTTGAGTCATAGAACCACTTGTAAAATTCCTCGAGATCTGCATTCTGGTTACATGGGTAGCCGCTCACTTCCACGCGTAATTTATTCATTTTTCTTGCAAAATCGTTCAAGCGCTTCATCGGAACCTCATCCGCAAAAGAGAGGTTGAAACAGAATAGACAGAGGATGAATGCTAATCGTACAATGATTCTGTTTTGTTTTTGTGAAAAATGAGTCATTTGATTTGTCCTCCTATGATAAATTTTTATATTTATTCATGCAGAATAATCTGTGAATATTTTTTTGTAAATTTTGGGCATGCGAACTGAAATAAGCGCTGACTCGTTTTCATATTTTATTCCTATCACCTTGCCGAGCCTGTAGATTTTTGAGATGAGTTCAGATTTTTCAGATGGTATTTTTAAATGCATTGTTAGAGAATCTCTGTCGGCTGTATCTTTAAGTTTTTGCAGGAGCAGGTCAATTCCTTCACCTGTTTTTACCGATATGAAGATCGAGTCTGGATAGAGAGCTTTGAGCCTGGCTCTTCCTATAGAATCTTCAAATTTATCTATTTTATTGAATACTGTTATTGTAGGTTTATCTAGAGATTCAAGCTCTTTCAGTAATGCGACTGTAGTTTTAAAATGTTGTTCTACGCTAGGATTTGATATATCAAGGATATGAATTATAAAATCAGCAACCACAACTTCTTCGAGGGTAGACTTGAATGCTTCGACTAGATTATGGGGCAGTTTTCTGATAAATCCTACAGTGTCTGTAATAATCAGGGGCTTATTTTCGGAAATGCTTATTGCTTTTGTTGTGGGGTCAAGCGTGGCGAAGAGTTTGTCTTCCACAAATACGCTTGCGCCGGAAAGCGCATTGAGAAGGGAAGATTTCCCTACATTGGTATATCCGACTATTGCGGCCAGAGGAACTGTACTCCTTTCTCTTTTTGCGCGTTGAACTACCCTATGTTTGGAAACTTCAATAAGCTCTTTTTTAAGCTGGTTTATACGGTTTTGCACCATTCGCCTGTCGACTTCCAGTTGTGTTTCGCCTTCACCTCTGGTGCCTGCTGCGCCGCCGCGCTGCCTTGAAAGGTGTGTCCATGCGCGCGTCAATCTCGGCAGGGAGTATTCCATTTTTGCAAGAGAGACCTGAATAACCGCTTCTCTGGTTTTGCCCTTGCCGCAAAAATTTCGAGAATTACTTCCTGCCTGTCTATTACGCACACGCCGCCGACAGTCTCCCAATTTCTTTGTTGTGATGGGGAAAGATCAAAATCTACTACGATACATTCTGCGCTGTTTTCTTTAGCTGCCTGAGCTATTTCTTTGACCTTTCCTGAGCCAATATAAAATTTCGAATTGGGTCTTCTTAGGTACACTACTTCGGACTTGACCGTTTGAAGCCCCATCGTATCTACTAGCTCCTCAAGTTCCATAAGGTGTTCTGCGGCAAGGTGCGTTTCTAGTCCTGGCGCACTTATTCCTACAAGATAAGCTTTTCTAACTATTTTTTTATTGTCTACCTGAAAATATGTTTCAGCCATTATCGGTGCAAAAGTTTTAAGTTAATTTTATAGCACATGGAGGGTTTTATCCCGCGTTTTAACAGTGTCATCACGTTCATCTCGATACAGCACTCGCTCCCGGATACGATTCGGAAGCCGAAATGCTCGGGGCACTCATGCCTCTAAATAGACGGTACCGCCCTGTTCTTCGAGTGTTCCTTGTAACTTCGCAAACAAAATTACGGGAGCCGTATCGAGAAGAATATACTCAATAGAATATAGAATTTTAAAAAGAAAGCAAGCTTATTAGTGATATATTTATCAGTGCAGACTAATTTGTTCAGTAAAATATATCCTTAACAGGAGTTATTATGATTAAGTTAAATTCTTATTATTATGACTACAAAATGCTTTCGCCGTTAACAATTTCTTTTCACACGTGGGACTTCATGGAAAATTTAATAGTTGAGATGAAATATCAGAATTTTACGGGGTTAGGGGAGTCCGCTCCATTTAAATTGATTACTAATGATTCGAGAGAAGAAGCGGTAAAAGAACTAAAAAAGCTACAACGCCTAAATTTAAATCCGGAAGTTGACAGTCTCGCAGAATTACATCAATTATTAGACAGTAAATCTATACAATCTCCATCACTGCGAGCAGCTATCGATTTTGCCTACCATGACATTCTCGGTCAAGTAAAGGGCGTTCCTTGTTATCAACTTTATTCTGAACATGCTTATACGGTGCCTAATAGTGTAACAGTTTTCATTAAGAAAAATGAAGAAGAAACAATTAACGAAGCAATTCGAATAATCTCACTCTATCCCGACCTCAAAGTCATGAAAATTAAATTGTCAGGGAAGGACGATGTTGAACGTTGTTCTGCAATAAGACACGCTGTTAATAAGGACATCGCATATGTTCTTGATGCAAATCAGGGATTTGACGATCCAGAAGAATCTGTACACACTTTAAATAAAATTATTAAAATATTAGGCAAGGTTATATTGATAGAACAACCTTGTCCTAAAGATGACCTTTCGAAAATGAAACATGTTAAAGATAACATAAAAGGATCGATGATTTTTGCGGATGAATCAGCTACAGATATTAAAAGTGTGGAAAAAATAATTCATGAACAAGCTGCCGATGGGGTAAATATAAAACTCCAGAAATGCGGAGGAATATACCCGGCAAAGAAAATAGCCGATTTGTGCTGCCAGGCAGGATTGAAAATTATGACCGGGCAAATGATAGAAGGGCCGATAGCTACAACTGCAAGCGTTCATTTTGCCGTTTCAACACAAAATATGGTTATAACCGATCTTGACATGGACCTTGATCTTGAAAAGCATATTAACAATTCTGCCGACTTTAAAAATGGCTTAAGAATTCCGAAAAATACTCCAGGCTTTGGCTTAAGTTTCAACAAAGCAGAAATTAAACATCTTCAGGACAAAGGTATATTAAGACTTAGCAAGGTATGTTGAAGTGTGTTGGACTTTGATTTTTTTTAAAAATCCCAAAGTATGTAGTTGAGTATTAAAAGCAGAGGCAATGCCAAAATCTAATTCTCATACGTCCTCCCTTATCCTTGGGCAAGAAGAAAATAGGATAACATTCTTCTATTGTTATCATCTTCAAGCTGGAATTTTCATAAAATAGGTATATTTTCTGTGCTTTATTTTGAATTTTAACTCATTGAAGGAAAAGCAAGTTATGGATGATAATGGTACGCAGGCAAATGTTCCCGAAACTCAGGATGATATTTTTCAAAAGTGTTTGAAAAAAGTGGAAGAGTGGAGAAGTGCCGGAATAGAGCCGTACGGTTCGAGATATGACAATGTTGACTATATTGCAGATGTAAGGGGTGCATACAAAGGAGATGCTTCGGAAGTAATCAAGAAAAGAATAGCCGGCAGAGTGATGGCTTTTAGAGTGATGGGAAAGTCCATTTTTGCCGATATTAAGGATAGTACCGGAAGACTTCAGATTTATGTAAACAAAAATACTCTCGGCGATAACTTTGACCATTTCAGCAGGATAGATATTGGAGATATCGTAGGTGCTGATGGTGAACTTTTTATTACCAAAACTGGAGAACTTACACTAAAAGTTCATGATTTTAAAATGCTCAGCAAGGCAATGAAGACACTGCCTGAAAAATGGCACGGGCTTACAGATGTTGAAATGAGGTACAGACAGCGCTATGTGGATCTGATTGTAAATGACGATGCGCGCGATGTTTTAAGGAAGAGAGCCTTGGTTGTAAGGGAAGTCAGAAAACATCTGGAAGAGCAGGGGTACCTGGAAGTAGAAACTCCTATGATTCAGCCACTCGCAGGGGGCGCTGCCGCAAGACCATTTAAAACTTTTTATGAAGCTTTGAATTGTTCAATGTATATGAGAATCGCCCCGGAACTTTATCTTAAGCGTTTGCTGGTAGGCGGGTTTGAAAAAGTTTTTGAACTTAACAGGAATTTCAGGAACGAAGGGCTTTCCAGAAGGCATAATCCGGAATTTACAATGCTTGAGATTTATCAGGCTTATGGCGACTGCAGAACTATGATGGCTCTTGTTGAAGGACTTATTACATCCGTGGCGAATAAAATAAACGGTTCGATGCAAATAAAGAAAAGTGACGGGACTATTATTGACCTTACCCCTCCATGGACTATCGCTACATACAGCGATCTAGTGAAAAGCAAGGGAGGTCCTGACTGGTTTGATGTAGATACGCAAGAACGCAGAAAGCGCGCTGAAAAAATGGGGCTTAGGCTGGATCCTAAGGCCGCGGATTTTGAAGTGACAAATGAGGTTTACGAAAAACTTATCGAACCGACTTTGATAAATCCTACTTTTGTTACGAGACTGCCTGCTGATTTGATTCCTCTGGCAAAGCGTTGTGATGATAATCCTAATTATGTTGATGTGTTCGAGCTTGAGATTAACGGGCAGGAGATTGCGCCCGGATATTCCGAGCTTAACGATCCTGTAGAACAACGAAAGAGATTTATGAAACAGCTTGAAGGAAACTCAGCATCTGGAGACTATGAACTTTGCGAAGGGAAAGTGGATGAGGACTTTCTTAATGCTCTCGAGTACGGGATGCCTCCTGCCGGCGGCATGGGGGTGGGCATAGACAGGCTTGCTATGCTATTAACAGGCGCCGATTCTATCAGAGATGTAATTCTCTTCCCTCACATGAGGCCGAAAAGTAACAAGTAAATTATTATTGTATGAGTAAAGTTATTGCCCTTGACCTGGGCAAGGTTTGTATAAATATTAATCCTGAAGCTTGTCCAAAAGCTTTGGGCATTAATTCAATCAACTCCAGGAAAGAGTATGATGATTTATTTCTTGCTCATGAGTTGGGATCAAAAAATAGTTATGACTTTATTGAAGAGTTAAACAAGCTATCTTCAAAACATCTGAGCATGAAAGATGTTTCTTCTATTTTTTGTTCGATAATATGCGAGGAAATACCTGGAATGTCGGAGATTGTTTGTGCCTTAGCTTCAAAAGGATACAGAGTATGCCTGTTTTCAGATACTTCTGAATTGCATTTATATGAAAGCCTGAGTAAACTTAGCTTCGCTCATTTGATTACCGGAGGAGTTTACAGCTTTGAGACAGGTGCAGTTAAACCTGATAGACAAATGTTTATGGAGTTTGAGCGGAAGTACGGAAAACCTGTTTTATATATAGATGACAAAGAAATGAATTGTGCCGGCGCCGAGAAATATGGATGGACGGCTCATTGTTTTGATTCCCCGGAAAGATTGGAGAAGGTTGTGCAGGGACTTTAGAAAAGTCTCGAAACTTAATATATGAACGATTATACCATTATTGAGAACAGAAGTTTTTTTTCAGATTTCGTTTATTATAAAACAGCTGAAAGTCTGCCTGATTTCCGAAGCCTTATTTCAAGCATAGAAGATGTTTTTCCCAGGGTTTCATTGATTAATAATTTTATATTCGTGAAGGCAGGGGGGCTGACATTGCCAGATGGCAGGAAGCTGTTTATAAAAAAATACGAAAAAAGAGACTTTTTTTACAGATTGGAGTTTGTCGTCAGGAAAACTAGGGCGGAAAAATTTTGGCACGCGTCCCTAGTCCTTGAAAAAAACAATATCTTCCACCCCAAAATTTGCGCGGTCCTGGTAAAAAAGAAAATGGGACTGTTCGATGGCGCGTATATCATAACCGAGTGGGTTCATAATACATTCTCGCCAGATACCTCTCCTGATTTGTTTAAAGATGCTTCAAAAAGGGAATCTTTTTGTAGCGATGTTATCGGACTGCTGTGCAAAATTCACAATGCAGGAATCTTTCACGGCGATACCAAGCTTTATAATTTTTTCATGGTTCCAAATCCGGATGGAGAAGAAAAACTCGGCATTTGGGATCTGGATGGGGCTATATGTTACGATGAATTGCCAGAAAGAAAAAGGTATAGGGATTTAGGCAGGCTTACGGCTTCATTTATTGAATTTTATATTAAAAATGAAGTTAATATGGACAAAAACGAATTTGCAGATAAGATTCTATATCTATACAAATGTGGTACGGGCATAACGTTAAACCATGACATATTAAACAAGATTTCAAATAAACATTTGACAAGAAAGGGATTTATTTAGAAGAAGTTAATTTGTATGAGAGATGACCTTTTCGGAAAAGTTTTAATTGGTAGCATTGATTCGCTAAAAAAATCGTTTGAAGAATTTTCTGCCATGCCGGTAGATTTAGAAATTCCACATGAGGAGCTTTTAGACCATTCTCATCTTCACAGGAGGACTATTTCTGAGCCTGTGGAACTTTCTGCGCACGGAACTTTCGATTACAGGCTTGAAAGGAAGATAAGATTTGAACCTACAGACAAACAAGGCTGGTGGTTTAAAAGAATTGATATAGATTCTGAGCCTGTAAAAGTATCTCATCGCAATGCGTATACGGTGCACGAAAGCGGAGTTCACAATATTGTCCTCAGAAGAGCGGGGGATAACCAAAATTATATACGGCTAATAGAGCACATTATCGCTGTAAAACTGGGGCTGGATATTGATGATATTATGATTATGATAGATTCTGACGACCCTCCTCTTTTTGATTATGGCTCTATGCCAATAGTAGATGCTCTTGAGAAAGTTGACAGAAAAGAGAAAGAAAAGCATGACCACTGCGCCTATTTTGGAGTGAAAGAAACTGTTTCTGCGGTATGGCCTAGCGGCTCTTTTCTTATGGTCACTCCGCCAGACCGTGATTTTGCTTTAAAAATTGATTGTGCCGTTAACTTTCAGTCATGCATAGGCAAACAGAGAATAAAATTTGCCGTCAATGAAGATACTTTTAAGATTGGAGCAGGGGCGAGGACTAATTCAAGTCTAAAACATGCCATACTCTGCAAGACAATTGGTAAATTTATTCCTTCCACCAGATATCTTGGGTACGATAAGAAGAATGTTCTTGTCGCCGGTAAAAAAAGATATTTAAATCGCGCAAGACTAAAGTATAGAGGGAAGTCGCTTGAGGCAGCCTGGCATAGGGCTACACTCGATTTGCTTGCCGCTTTTGCTCTTATCGATGAGGGGCGGTTTGTCGGAAATATCATATCCTACAAGGCAAACCACAGGGACGATGTTGATTTAGTAAAAGAGCTTTACAAACAGAATCTTTTGACTGAAATCAAGATGGGATAATTTAAAACCCGAAACCCGAAACCTAAAACCCGAAACCTAAAACCTAAAACTTAAAACTTAAAACTTAAAACTTAAAACTTAAAACTTAAAACTTAAAACTTAAAACTTAAAACTTAAAACTTAAAACTTAAAACTTAAAACTTAAAACTTAAAACTTAAAACTTCGCAGAGCTGTCCGCTTGATTTGATGACATACTTTATTGAATTCTTATGCGCTTCGATGCGTCAAAACTCTTGATCTTTTTATGTTCAGGCTTCATGGAGAAAAATGGTTATTGTGGATTGATGGTGCGCATCATCCTGCCATGAATATGGCTATAGACGAAGAGCTTCTTTCCTTTTCCAACACCGAAAAAATGGCTGTTCTGAGATTTTATTCCTGGGACAGGCCTTCAATGTCCATAGGGTATGTTCAAAGTTATGCCGGTGTTGCAAACAATGGATATTCCCTTGTTAGGCGCCCGACCGGAGGCGGAGTTGTTTTTCATGATATAGACTTAACTTATACGATCATAATTCCTTCCGATCATAAGATTGAAAAATTAGGCAGAGAAGAAAGCTATTACTTATTTCACGAACTTATTATCAAGGCTCTAAATAGAATTGGGGTGGAAACTGAACTTGTGAAACTTACCGAGGCCCCCAAAGAACGTTCAACCATGCAATGTTTTACAGCCCCGGTAAAGTTTGATGTGGCCTTAAAAGACACAAAAGAACATTCTGTCTCAACAAAGATAGCAGGAGCTGCTCAACGGCGTACAAAGAATGGAATACTTCATCAGGGTAGTATTGTTATTCCTGATATTCATAAAATGAGAGATTCTCTTATAAATTCAATTGTCTCTGTATTTACCTCTGAATCTGGTGTGGAATTTTTAGAATTTATTCCTGAAAAACAATTTCTTAACAAGGTTGCCGCGCTTGCCGTTTCAAAATATGAAACAGATAAGTGGAATAAAAAGTATTAACAAATCCATGTTTCAATGGAATGGTTGTTTTTATTGAATAGCATCCTAAAATCTATAGAATATAAAGATATGACTAGTTTTTAAAAGAAATTATGAAGTGTATTAGCCAAAACATGATCTGGGTTACCCGAGGGGTTACAGAATTTTGTGTAAATGGTCATAGTCAGATAAAATAAAAAGAAACCCTAAATAAGGAGAAAAGACTATGGCAACGAAAATAAATGATTCGTTTATCGACGAATTGGTAAAGAACTGCAAGACTGCGGATGATGTGGTTGGCAGCAATGGGATTCCAAGTATCCGGCAATATCCCAAATATGGAAAAAGAACTGGGAACTGATAAAGGCGTTCTTTGCCTACCCGGAAGATATCCGTAAAGTCATTTATACAACAAATGCAATTGAGTCAATAAATAACTCGGCAAGAAAAATAATCAGAAATCGAGGGGCATTTCCGAATAATTAGGCTATTCTTAAGATAATGTATCTGGCACTACAAAATGCTGCTAAAAATGGACTAGCCAATACGTGACTGAAAACTGACACTTAGCCGTTTTGTGATTCGTTTTGAAGGAAGGGTACAATTGTGAATACTAAGAAAATGAGCTTCGGGATCTCCTTCGGAGATCTGCCTTCCCCTCACTCATTAAAAAACAAGAAAGACCGTTTACACAAAAAAGCTGAAAGAGCCGACGGTAGTGTAAGTTTATTGAATTTAAACTCGGTATAAATTTAACGGATAAGAATATTCTTATCCGCTAAAATGTACACTAGTTCTTGTTAGTATTCCGCCCTGGGTTGGGGAGCTTCATTTTGCCCCGGTACACTTACACTGGGGATTTTCGTCGCCGTAGGCTGAGCTCATTCGATTCTTCCCGCTGCTGCTGCTGGTTTCAATTTTCATGCTCGGCATAGGACACTGCTCCTGCATCAAGAATTCATTGGCCATGACCTGTGCGTCGAGTATTGATAAAAGGACTATATCGTTTCGACAAGGTACTGTATGCACATGTCTGTCATCGTACATTATCTGATCGTTCGTGACCGCTACTATGTAGTTCCCTGGTTCCACGTCTGGTGCAAATATCCGATATTGTGTGATGGTGGAGTTCGTACTAAAGTGAACGTCACGCCGCAGTTTTCCGAAGAAATATCCTTCGGTCTTCATCTCCATTGCGTATGACTTAGGGTTATATACTTCCCAAGTTTCTTTGTATGTGTACGGGGTGCATGGCGTGAATATGAGTACGTCCTTGAAATGGTCCCCAGTGCTGGGCTTAATCTCGATCATCTGTGCGATTCCTGTGATTGCCGACCATCCCGTGATGATGGCGACCATCGCAATTTTCGTTGTGTTCATAATGTTTTTGTTCCTTCTTTTCTACTATTTTACCTAAATGATTTATTGCTTGTTTCCCGCTTAGACTAGCCAGAGGTGTATCCTGGGCAATCAGGCATTGCTTGCGGCTGTAATATGACGCTGCGATTTGGAGTTTGCCCCTCTATCATACTGATCACCTTCTTTCGAATTTTGTGTGTGGGTTTCGTATGAATTTTGTAATACTGTACGTACTCCTCCTCCCTTTTTTGCGTAATTCATGTCTAACTTTTATTACTTTTTAAAGAATGTTTTATAAAAGAACTCTTTTAATAAAAAGATTCAATATAAATAGACATAAAATTACGTGAATTCGATGAACTTTTAGGCTACAAACTACAAAAAAACTTGTTTTTATATGAAAAACACCAAAATTAACAGAAATTTGGCTAATTGTTGATAAGAAAATAAGGCTTTGCCTACCTCAATATATAATCTTTATTGCTTTATAATAATATGCCGAACTCATGTTAACTACAAAACTTACTGCAATTCTGGAAAAATTCTTTAGTCTGAAAAATGCATAAAAAGTCATGATGCTTTCTTTATAATTTACTTAAATGAAGTAAGTTATAATTAATTAAGAAGGAGAAAATATCATGACAAATTGCGACATAAAGAAATTAACATTTCCACGGATAAAAAACAAGGAGCTAAAGATAGATTTCAGCGGAGGGAATATCAGCAGCGATGGGGGATTAATTCCTGTACATCTTCTTGATAAGAAGCTTGGGATAATTTCCGACATGTCCCGTGCGGTTAAGAATTTTGACATTAGAAGTAAATCCAAAATAAAGCACAAAGTTTCAGAGATGCTGCGTCAAAGGATTTATGGCATTATATCAGGGAATGAAGACCTTAATGATCAAGATGATTTAAGAAAAGATGAAGTCTTCAAGGTATTGGCGGGTAGAGGTAATGATTTGGCAGGCAGTTCAACTTTGTGCCGTTTTGAAAACAGTGCCTGCCGTGAAGTTTGTGTTGAAATTTCAAAGGTTTTTGTAGAAAAGTTTATGGAGAGCTTCAAAACTCCTCCGAAGGAACTGATCCTTGATTTTGATGCAACAGATGATGAAATACACGGTCATCAGGAAGGAAGATTTTTTCATGGTTACTACGATCATTACTGTTTTCTTCCTTTATATGTTTTCTGCGGAGAACAGCTGCTTGTATCATATCTTCGGCCCTCAAATATTGATGGAGCCAAACATTCGTGGGCAATACTGGCTCTGCTTGTAAAAAGATTTAGGAAACAATGGCCGGGTGTAAAAATCATATTCATAGGAGACGGCGGATTCTGCCGATGGCCTATGCTGTCGTGGTGTGAACGGAAAGATCTCCAATACATTATCGGAATATCTTCAAACCCAAAACTCGAAAAGCTTACAACTCATATAGCAGTTAAAGCTGAAAAAAAACACAGAAGAACAAAAGTAAAATCAAAACTTTACACTGAAATATACTATTGCGCAGGTACCTGGAAAAATATAAGACGTAAAATAGTTGTTAAAGCCGAACACACTGACAAAGGTAAAAATCTAAGATACATCGTAACGAATATGAAAGGTACTCCGAAATATCTTTATGAAAAAATATACTGTATGCGCGGAGATATGGAAAACAGAATAAAGGAACAGCAGCTGGATCTGTTTGCGGACAGAACAAGCTGTCACGGATGGTGGGCCAATCAATTCAGATTGCTTTTAGCTTCAGGTGCATTCATTCTTGTGGAAAGGCTCTGTGCTCTTGCTCTCAAAGGCACCCTTTTTGAAAAAGCCCAGGCCGGCACAATAAGAAGCAGACTTGTTAAAATCGGAACTCTTGTCCATTCCAATACAAGGAAAATCTGTATTAACCTTTCATCATCCTTTACTTCAAAGGACTCTTTCTATAGAATGATAAACAATATCCTGCTCTTATGACAAAACTGAAGCTGTCCCAGGCTGGATAAGCAACGGGGGTTGGGGGAAATTTGCCTGCATAATGAAAAACCGCATATTTCGGTGCTCATTTTTGCATAATACGACAAAAAAACATAGGGTTCTGACTTTTTCCACAATTTCTGGCTGTTCATGAAATATGCAGGATAAGTCACTTTTCCCGACTTC
>JAJXWI010000072.1 GCA_021781705.1 bacterium
GCTCATCAGGCAAGCTTATGGGTTCAGAGACAAGGATTACTTCATTCTCAAAATCTATAACCTTCCAAATACTAAAATTGAGGCTGTTTTATGATAGTTACTTTTCATTTCGGCGAAGAGGCAAAAAAACAATCATTTTCCCGAATTTTTCTTGATTAAGCCATGCCAGCCCCATAAAGTTCTAGTGTCAGGGTTACGCATAAAATAATAAAAAATTATTAATACTGTATGTAAAAGTCTTTGAGATTTAGAAAAATATTGAATCGAACGAGGTTTCCTATGAAGAGAAAAATAACTGCAATTTTAGTATTGGCAATAGCATTAGCAGCTTTTCAAAATTCAGCAGTAGCGATAAGTCGTGAACGGGAACGAGATGAGATATGCATGCTTGCGGCTTATACGCTGGTAGCAAATAACTGGCAGCCAAAGCCAAAAAAAGGAGAGCCTTATCGCGGACACAATATAGGGTGTGTCATGTTATAATAAAAAGAACGAGATCGTTAGTACAGGTCTAAACCGTAATGGAGAACTCGATGATGTTACTCAACACGCAGAAATACAGTGTATAGAGAAGTATATACGACAACACAATGAAACCGGCAGTCCGAACCTGAGTAATATGACAATATATACGACATTAGAATCATGCGCACAATGTGCAGGCATGATCGTAACGCAGGGTATACCCAATGTTGTATATGGACAAAAAGACATCAATCGCGGCGATGTCATAGAAAGACTTAATTTAGATACGACAAAAATTGGAGGATTTCCTAAATACAAAACCGAAGTTAATTCGAAAAAATCCAATGACCCTTTTGCATCTCAACTAGATAAGAAATACGAAGTTGCAAACAATCAGGAAAAGACCCCCTTTTTTATATTTCTCCAGGAACCGAAAATCAAAAATATATTTCAAGAAGCACGCGAAAAATTTAGAAACTATCCCGTCAGGCATACAGAAAATATTAGTGTTTACAAAACAGCGAAAAAGTTTGTACTCTTACCGGAAGATGAAAAGCTAAAAGAAGAAGTCATACTGACCCCCCAAACAAAAATCATTAGCGTTTGGCAATCAAAAACAACCGACACTATAGTAAAAAAAAAGAAATAGAGAACTGTAAAAGAGGTAACACTCGATGAATAAAAAAATTACAGCAATGTTAGTATCAATAGTTGTACTTGTAACACTCCAGAGTCATGCGTTCAAAAGCAGAGAAGCCGAACGAGACCATATATGTATGCTTGCTGCTTATACTCTCGTATCAATTGACTGGCAATCACAAGACGAACAAAAGTATCGCGGAGACAATATAGGATGTGTCATGTTAGATGAAAAAACTGACAAACTTATTAGCGCAGGCTTGGATTGTCGTGGTCTTTTTAAAGATAATACCGAACATGCAGAAAAAATGTGTATACGGGACTGTCAAGAACATATAAAGATAAAACACACCCAATTTAAAGAAAAAGTAAAAAGAGAAAGCCAATCAAATTTCGAAAAAGAAAAGGAATCTAAGCCCGAAAAGGAAAAACCATACCTGACAATATATACAACATTAGAACCGGAAGCACAATGTGCAGGGATGATAATAATGCAGCCAATGATAAGCAAAGTTGTATATGGGCAGGAAAACTCCATGGGCAAGGTTATAGAAAGACTCAAGTTCGATTCAGATAAAAAAATAAAAGAAGGATATCCCCCATATTGGACTACCGTGGTATCATCACAAAGCCCAGATCAATATGCTAAAGAATTAGATGAAGCATATAATGGTCCATCCTTAGGCTATAAAAACATCATAGATTTCTTACAAGGAAAAGCTGCCAAAAAAATATTTGAAGATGCAAATATTGAATTATTACAATACGTAAATGGGCTCAAAAAAGTAAAGTTTCCTTTAAATGGTCCACTAGTACAGCAAGTGAATGGGTTCATAATAGATTTTTTTAAAGGACGGGATATAGTAACACACGCTACAAAAAAGGAAGGATATATAAAACAGATAGAATATTAGGAACGACAAAATGAAAAAAAACGCATTAGCCATATTTATTTTACTATCAGCATTGAGTTTATTCGCAGTGGATCCCGGCTATCGAGCTCCGGTAAAACTGGAAGACGAAATTATGGAAAAGTTTATAGAACTAGTTCCTGAACTTGAAGTTAAAGAGGTAAAGAAACATATAAACTGGTTCATGTTTGATCTGTCGCACAAGTGCTATAACTCACGTTTGGATCCGAATCTTGCGCCTTCATTTTGCGTGCAGAAAGTAGATGATTTATGCCCGATAGTTTGCGATACACACCTAAATGATGTAATACAACACCTAAAGGGAGCTCCGAATGTAAATGCGAAATTGGATATAATACTGGATTTCTGCGAAGGATATAATGATGGGATTCGATATCTGAAAGGCGATTTTTCAGCCCTGCAAATTATTAAATACGGCCAACTAACCACATTTCGTGCAGCACTATATCGCTGCGACATATACCAGGCGGGAGTTAATACGGCACTTAAAGACAAAACCTTCCCATGGGATGATTCATTATTTTTTATAAAAGCATAAAAACTCCCGCAGCCTCACTGCTAAAAGCAGATCCATGAAAAATTCAAAATACTAGAATATTAAGGAACATCATGCGAAAGAATCTATTTTTTAGTTCACTCATAAAAAAGCTACAAATAGCTGGCAGTGCAAATTTGCGCAAAAATACATCGAGATATTTTTGTTTTTCATTAATATGCGTTGCTGTATTCCTTACCACAAACGCGTCCGGGGTAATTCTAAATAGCCTTTCTGACACCAGTAGTCCTAACAACGTAGCTTTGGACTATACACCTTCGCTTCAGATGCTAGATTCATTAGCCAGACTTATCTATCGAGCTACTTTAATTGTAAAACTCAAGGAAGGCTCTAATATGGCGCCCTACGATAAAGGTGGGTTCTCTGAAATAAGTACCATTCTAAAAAAAACAAAATCAAACCTGCTAGAGGTTCACAATGTTTCTGTTGCGCTTTATAAACCAGATAAGAATTCAGACTGGACGTTAGCTGTTGCTTCGAATATAGACCTGGATCCAAGTTTATTTAAAAACATTATCGAGAAACTAGTCTTAGATTCGAGCCACAATTTTTTCGATACGAGTGGGGTATCTAAACTAGAAGGAATTTGCGAAAAGCAACAGAAAAGATTGAAAAGCGAAAAGGAAGATTTAGAAGAGTTCAAAAACGGGGACGATCCGAAATACCAGACTTTATGCAAAAATATACAGCGAGATATTGATATGGCAAAACTGGCTATATTTCTTAATGAAAAGTTCGAAAAAGACACCATAAAATATGACATACAATCAGCTCTGAAAAATAAAAGAATAAAGTTTGTTGAAGATAAGAGGGAAATGCACTCCGAGCTTAAATTAATAGAATTTCTGAATCGCCAAGAATACCCTCATCTTCGTTACCAAAAATTGGCAAGAACTAAAGATAATTATGTAAAATTCCAATATATTGGGAACGACATGCTTAACTGTAAAAAGTGTCACATTTTGATTAAAGGAGAATCTAAAGAAGAAAAAGAGAAGAGCTCGATAATTGGATTCAATGAGTTCCCGGATATTTTTAAGAAATCTGAAAGAGAATATGTCCTTATGCATAAAGGGAAATCTAAGTTTGTGGTATTTACTCAAGGCTATTACGATTCAGGTTATCCCGAAATGTTCATTCCCGACTGGTCGCTAAAATGTAACGAGTTAAAAATAGACGAAAAATATATCCAAGGGCGTCTTAACTCGTTATCTTTCCCTTCGCAAAAAATTCCACCGAACGAACTTTGCCTTAGGCAAACAAAGTTCATTGACTAAACAGCGCAGCGGGATTATGATAAAAAATAGGAGAAAAAGAAACACTGGCGTTCTTACTTAATATAACAGCTCGTGGAACTCTCGGGGCAGTATAAGGTTAGACGGCAATGGCAGGAAATCTTTAAACAGTAGAGCTATTTGAGCCGGAGAATACCCGGCGATCCCGCATCCTATTTTTGTAAGCAGAAATATCTTCTCAGAATGTTTTTTGCAAATATTTATAAAATTCGCGATTTTTTCCTTTATCTCGTCTAATGGCAAAGTTCTGAAATATTCATCCATAGTTGGCAAAGCGTAACACTGACCAGTCAATCCTTCTCCTACTCCCATTTCAGCGCCGAATTTATTCCAGGCAAGATATGCAGCCCCGGCTCCGTGCCTGCCTGAATAATTGCTGCCAAATACAAAAACTTCATTTTCCTTCAGGGAGTCTATTCGTTCCGGCGTAAACATTATTTCTCTCTTCCTTTATCGAGCTGCCTTCTTTATCGATTTTCCTTTTTTAGAAAATTTTCCAAGGTATGCAATATCATCACTATTTATTCCGTTAACAAGCGGGTATTTTTTGTATCCCCAGATGATAAACGCTACCCCGAAAACAATCATGGGGATAGACAATACCTGCCCCATTGTCAGCCATCCGAACGCCAAGTAGCCAAGCTGGGCATCCGGCGCCCTTACAAATTCGACAGAAAACCTGAACACTCCGTACAACAATAGAAACATTCCGGAAACAGCCATTCTCGGCCTCTCCTTACGGGAATAAATCCAGAGTATGCAAAACAGAACTATCCCTTCCATAAGAAATTCATATAGTGAGGACGGATGCCTAAGCAAGCCTGACGGGTCATTGGGAAAAACCATAGCCCATGAAACATTAGTCACAGTTCCCCAGAGTTCACCATTAATAAAATTCCCAATCCTCCCGGCACCAAGCCCTATTGGAACAGTAGGAAGTATCAAATCACCGACTTGAAACAAATTTTTACCTGTTTTTCTAGCATATAAAATAAATGCTATGACTACTCCGATAGTAGCTCCGTGAAAAGACATACCCCCTTCCCAAACTTTAAATATCTCGAGAGGATTTGAGGCGTAGCGAGAAAAATCATAAAAAATAACATGACCAAGCCGTCCGCCCAGAAGAACTCCAATCATTCCATAAAAAACCAAATCAGAGATTTGCTCGGCAGTCCATAGCCCCCTTATCTTTCTTGAACGATATAAGCCGAGAATCCAAGCGGCCAAAAACCCCAAAAGATACATGACTCCATACCAATGGATTTTTATGGAACCAACGCTGAACACAACAGGATCGATATCAGGATATTTAATCATTAATATACTAAAACCAACTTATTTTTAGATTTTCCCGTAACATAGCGCAGTTCAATTAGCAAAGCAAAGATGAGTCACTATTTTTAGGACTGGTTTTCGTATTTGCCGCGAGATCGACCGAGTAGAAAGCTGTCCATTAATTGAGAAGCCGACCTGCTTGAGAGTTATATATACTTCGAGTTCCTTTACCGGAGTTTTGGCGTCGGCTTCTTTTAGATTTCGCCGTGCGCCGGAAAGCCCTGCCCTAAGCTAACATTTGGAACTGTCATCCCTTATTTAACCTGAATAAAATCGCCTACTTCCAAAAGGATAAGGCTAATAAACATTAAAAAGGTTGCATTTTACTCTTGAATGTGCTTATTTAAGCACAGAAATAGAGGTAGGAGTTCAGTGAAGGATGTGGTAGCAAGGCCGTCTCGTCCGCCCCTATATTTCGGTTCCGACAAAGTGGAACCCTCCATCTCATTTCACAGCATTCGATATTTTCTTCTCGATACGTCCCTCGTAAATTCCGCGACAGGATTTATTCGTGACACTCGAAGAACAGGCGCACACCCAAGCTCATTCCCCAAGTGATTCGATTTCCGAATCGTATTGAGGGGGCAAAATGGACGTACTTTGCTGAACACTTACTATTGATGAGGGGCATTTACAGGAATTTCTTTATTTCGAATGCTATTTTATCGGGGGTTAGGCCAAAATTTTTCTTTATTCCTTTTACTGTACCGTGAGGAATAAGCTTATTTCCCCATCCGAAATGAAGAACTCCTTTGTGTTTGAAGTTTATTAGTGTTTCATCAACTATAGAAGCCAGGCCGCCAACAATAGTGTTATCCTCAATGGTAACTATAAGTTTAGCTGATGCTGCTTGCTTCAAGGCGTCGATATCAAATGGCACAATAAATAAAGGATTGATTATTTCCACGCTTATTTTCTCATTTCCCAAAAGTTCCGCCGTTTTGAGAGCTGTCTGATATTCGGCCCCTGCAGCCCAGATTGACACATCTGCTCCTTCTCTCAGGCGCAAAGATTTTCCCCACTCATATTTTTCAGGCTGGAATTCATAACTACCATTAAAAGAAGCCTTAGGGTACCTTATTACAACGGGAGAATTCGACTCATAAGCAAGCTCCAAAAGTAAGTCCATTTCCTCTCTGGTGGATGGATGGATTATTGAAATATTTGGCAATGTTCTCAGGAAAGAGAGATCATAAATACCATGATGCGTCGGCCCGTCATCGACTATTCCTGATCTGTCCGCACATATTATCACCGGAAGATTCTGGATACAAATATCATGATAAACCGAAGAGAGCGCCCTCTGGAGGAAGGTTGCGTATACAGCAAACACCGGACGCAATCCATTTGCCGCCATGCCCGCAGCAAAAACTACTGCATGTCCTTCCGCTATGCCTACATCAAAAAATCTATCGGGGAATTTTTCCGCAAACTTATTTAGTCCGGTACCGGAACACATAGCTGCCGTAATAGCTACGACATCCTGATGTTTAGTTCCGAGATTTGTTACGCTCTCGGCGAAGGCATCGGAAAATGTTAACGAAGAACTTTCTTTTTTTACGACTTCGCCAGTGCATGGATCAAATTTACCAAGACCGTGAAACCGTTCTGGAGACAATTCCGCAGGTTTGAAACCTCTTCCTTTTTCTGTAATAACGTGAACAACAACTGGTGTATCAAACTCTTTTATCAGGGAAAAAGTTTGGATCATGTTTGCAATATTATGTCCGTCGATAGGCCCTATATACCTTATGCCCAGCTCTTCAAAAAAAGCGCCCGGCACAAGCATGCTTTTTATACCTTCTTCTATCCTGTCTACCCATTTTACAAGGCGTTCACCCGCCTTGGGAATTCTGGCGATGCGATTCTTTATATAGTTTCTGAATCTGTTATACCCGCGTTTCTGTATAAGATTATTAAGATGCCTTGTGAGCCCTCCGACATTTTCCGCTATCGACATCTTGTTATCATTTAAAATAATAACCATGTCTTTTGTCGTAGTAGCTACATTATTTAGTCCTTCGAGCGAAATTCCATTCGTAAGCGAACCATCTCCGAGCACAGCCACAATTTTATGTTTCTTGTGAAATTTGTCTCTGGCTGCTGCCAACCCAAGCGCCGAAGAAACAGCCGTCCCCGCATGGCCTGCCCCAAAAACATCATACACAGATTCGCTTCTTGAAGTAAATCCACAGCACCCGTCATCCATCCTCAAGGTTTTTATAAAATCTTTTCTGCCTGTTAAAATTTTATGGGTATAACACTGGTGAGAAACATCCCATACTATTTTATCTCTTGGCGTCTTGAAGGCATAGTGGAGAGCAATAGTAAGATCCACAGCTCCGAGATTAGAGGCCAAGTGACCGCCATTTTCAGAAGTAACCTCAAGAATCTTTTCCCTGATTTCTCCTGCTAATATCTGAAGCTCTGAAATACTCTTGTTCCTTATATCCTTTGGATACATTATGTTATCTAAAATTGGCATTTTTTGCTAAAACCAGTAGAATTTTTGACATTTTTGTAACATTACACAGTTCGCTGTCAAAATCAACAGACCCGATTATTTTATCAGCCGGTTTTAGCATATTATATCCAAAAAGTTCTGCAGCATTTTGTGCCCGTACTCAGAAAGTATGGATTCCGGATGAAACTGTACTCCATATATTTTTTTATTTCTGTGCATAGCACCCATTATAACATCATCTTCAGTTCTGGCCGTTATCTCAAGAACTTCCGGAATCGTCGAATTATTCAAAACCAGGGAGTGATAACGCATGCCTTTGAACGGAGAGGGGATACCGGAAAAAATATTCTTCCCATTGTGATAGATCATAGACGTTTTACCGTGCATAATCTCAGAACTTTTTTTAATGGAGCCGCCAAATACTTCACAAATAGCTTGAAGACCCAAACAGATTCCGAGCACCGGGATATTTAAATCAGATGCTTTCTTTATGGCGCTACAAGTGATTCCTGCTTTTTGGGGAGTACCTGGTCCTGGAGAGACAATCAGCGCCGAAAAAGATTTCTCAAACAATTCTTCCGTCGATACAGAATCGTTTCTTATAGCTTCAATATCCTCGCCAAGTTCTAGAAAATATTGAATAATATTGTACGTAAACGAATCATAATTGTCTATCATCAATAACATATCGAGCCGCAAAAACGTAAATCTATATGTTTCAGGCAAACTGAATAAGTCAGGAAAATAGTTGCCTTTTTGTTTATTTCAAACCTCTCATCTATAAATCGCTTTTATATGGCATGGGGGCTTGTTAATTTTCATATTATCAGGTAAAATACGTCAACAAATGTTTTTTTATGAGGCATTACAAATGAATAATAGTGAAGAAGACATAAAAAATAAGATTAATTTAGACAATCTGTTTAGCAAGCCAGAGAACAAAGCAGGTACTTCTGATACGCCCTCTCAAGCTGAAAGTCAGGACATTCCGCCGGTCTTAAAGCCTGAATCGGAACCATCCTTAATAAAAAAGCAGGAAGATTCAGTGTTAAAATTAAAACTCTCCGGAGCAAAATTGCCCGAACCAGAAGAAAAAAACATTCCGATTCAGGATGTAAAAATCCAGGATGTAAAACTTAAAGTTAAACCTATTAAAATCTTAAGTGACACTACGGACAGGAAGGAAGGCTTACCCCAAATCCCAAAAAGCAATGAACAAATTCGTTCTTCTACAAACGTCACGACCGGACTTGGAGAAAAACCATGCCCGCTAAACTTTATTAATACCGAAAGGGAAAAAACCCAAGAAATATCTGCAAATAAAATATCTTCGCCAAAACCCATCATTGATTTAAACGAGATAAATATACCGACGGAAGAGTCGCCAGTTAGTCAGGAGGAAGAAAAAGATAATACACATCTTAATGATTTTGAGATAGTATCATCTAGCAGTGCTCGAGAAAAGCACATTTCTGACACCATAAAGCTACGCCTAAAACCTAAGACCTCCAGTTCCTCAGCATTCAGCGTTTTGACTTCCGAAGAAAAAACTGAAGAGGAAAACAGGAACAACACTCCGGCAAAAGAAAATATCAGCAAAGAGAGTGCTTCTACAGTAAGCGGCGTTACTGGCAATACAGCTAAAACTCCAAAAAATAATATCAAGTATATTTATATTGCGGGGGCATTGGTAATCATAATAATACTTTTGTACTTCTTGATTTCCACCATAACAACTTTAATGACAATATAGAACCCTGCAGCATGAAAAATACTACGATGTGCGCAATAGACCTTTCCGGACCTTTTGCTTCTTTCGCTATTAGTCGTTACGGAAAGCTCTTATGCGCAAAATCTTTTGCTCTCCAAAACAGAAATAATTCTGCATTTTTTAATTCGTTTTTTGAAACTTTAAAGGATAATGACATTTCTTCAGGCTTGATAGACAAATGGATAGTGGGAACAGGTCCAGGCAGCTTTACGGGACTGAGAATAGCTTCATCATTTGTTTTAGGAACCACTTATCAATCAGAAAAGTCCATGGTTGGCATACCTTCAGCTTTTCCACTTGCTTCTGCGATGAACTTAAAAACGGAAGAAACTGCAGGCATACTATTTCCCTGCTCGAAAGATATGATTTTTCTCTACGGGATAAAAAATAAAAATGGATACGGTTTAAAAAAGCTGGAAGATGTTAAAATCATTACAATAAAAGAAATCAGCAAACTTGATAATTATGACAGATTAGCTTGCATTGAGAATCAATTCATGGAAGGGTTTCTTTCGCTAGTAAGCAAAAGGGTAGAGATATTCAGACCATTTCCAATAGAAAACATGTTTGATGATTTTAAAGATAATTACACCGATGTAAAAGAACTGCTATATGTAAGACCTCCTTCAGTAGTAATGTCAGGGAATATGTAAGGTTATGAAAAGGTTTTTGATGCTTCTATTTTGTTTATTGATCCTTCCTGTCATGGCCAAGGATGAAACTATAGGAATACTTGCAACAGTTAATGGCAGCCCTGTTACCCTGGCCGATGTTATGGAACTTACCTACACTAAAGAGGCGCAGTTTCCACAGTTTTATAAGGGGGAAGTTCTACAGAAAGAACTCTGGAAGGCAAGAAAAGAAGCATTGGAAACAGTCATAGAACGAAAGCTCTTTTTTGAAGAGTTTAAAAAAAATGAATACAAGCTTCCCAGGGACATGGTTGAATCTAATATGGATGCACTTTTAAAAGCTTTTAATGTCACATCCAGAAACGAATTAGAAAACATACTCAGAGAAGAAGGAAAAAACATGGGTGAGTTTAAATCAAAAATCCATGAATCAATAGCCGTAGATGCACTGATATACGCCAGATGCTATAGAGATGTTTTCGTAACGCCAAAAGATGTAAACAGCTATTATGATTCGCATAAAAGTGAGTTCACCTCTCCAGCCTCTGTAAGGTTGAGCGTAATTACAATAAAAAAAACGGGCGTACACAAACAGAATTTTGAAGAACTCTCCAAAGCTCTTGAACGCTCTCTTAAGTCAGGAGATTTAGAAACATTTAAGGACTCTGTATCCTTATATTCAGACGGGCCAAATCTCGAAAAAGGAGGCGACATCGGATGGATAAGCGTTCCTGAACTGAGGAAAGAGTTTACAGACATAATAAAAGATTATAAAAAAGATACGGTGTATGGTCCTGCAGATACAAATGAAGCTATTTATTTTCTCAGGATAACCGATTATACAGACTCTAAAGTCAAAACGTATCAGGACTGCAAGAGTGCCATAAAAGAAAAACTTACGGAAGAAGCTAAGAATAAAAGTTATGACGATTATGCAAAAGACATGAAGGCAAAAGCTTATATAGTTTATTGCATCTAATCTCAAGATACCCGAAATTCCATGAAAACAAATAATAATTTTTTAAAAGATTTGTGTACGCTGGTTCTTATCGGTGTAGGCTCTATAGTAGGCAGCGGCTGGCTGTTTGCCGCACACTATGCATCCAAGGAAGCAGGCCCTGCCTCCGTAGTTTCCTGGATTATAGGTGCAATTTTAACTCTATTAATGGCCCTGCTGCTAGCAGAAATTGCTACTTTGTATCCAGTAACAGGCCTGTTCGGACGCCTGATGGTTTTTTCTCATAATAAAGACATAGGGTTTGTTCTTGCCGCATCAAATCTGATAAGCATAATAATACTTATTCCGCTGGAAGCTGAAGCTACAGTCCAATATATGAGTGCAGTATTTCCCGATTTTACGAGCTACATATTCCAAAACTCTGAATTTACATGGGCCGGAACCTTGATTGTATCTGTATTCATAATCTTCTACATAACAGCAAACTTTTGGGGGTTAAAGTCATTAAGCAAAGTAAACAACTCCATTACCATAATCAAAATCGTAGTTCCCGTCACGACTGCAATAATAATTATCTGCACTGCTTTTGCACCTAAACACTTCATAGGGGATCAGCAAGTTTTCATGCCATATGGACATGGAAGTATTTTTTCAGCAATCATCAACAGTGGAATTCTCTACGCATTTTTTGGATTCCCTGCCGTAGTAGCTTTTTCAGGAGAAATGAACCAATCAAAGAAATTAATTCCCTTGGCGTTGGTTATTTGCATTTCTATTTGTCTCTTTATTTACCTCATGCTTCAAATAGCGTTTGTGGGCGCTATCCCCGAAAATATGTTAACAAATGGCTGGGCCGCAATTGACTTCACATCCCCACTGGCGCAACTTTCCGGATTGCTTGGGTTGCATGCTCTTATGATTATTTTGTATGCTGATGCGTGCCTCAGCCCTTCCGGTACTGGCATAGTTTATCTTGGTTCAGGCGCCAGATTTTTAACAGCCATGTCTCAAGATGGACATATCCCCAAATATTTTGGTTATATTCATCCGAAA
>JAJXWI010000138.1 GCA_021781705.1 bacterium
AGCCTCTTCTATTATTCTTGACGAAAAACGTCCGGTCGCATAACAGTATATCAATAGAGCAAGCATCATGTGCGGAGGATATTGCTTGCTACCGGTTCCCTTGTGGTTGATTTTAAAACTATTAAGCACAACCATATCAACTGCCTCGAGTATGAAGAGAAAAATGAGCGCTTTCCTATAAATATCTAGCAGTTTGGGGCAAAGCCCGACAACCTGCTAGCAAAGATTAGGAACGATTCTTCCCTTGAGGTTATAGTTCTTGTTAAATTAGGAACTTTGTATAGACACCAGGGCAGACTTCACGAGGCTAAAGGATGTTTCTATAATGTAATGTTGTCAGCAAATGTTGCAAAAAATTCTTCCATAAGGCCTTTTATTGTAATAGCAGACATTCCCTTCCTAAAAGCTGTGGCTCTTGCTAATTTAAGAGAACTAGATGAGCTACAAAAAAACGCTGGACAAATCAACTCATTCCCAAGGCATACAACTTCCTCCCTTTCAAGCGCTTCTCCAAAGCATGGCAGAAGCCCATGGATCTTTCAGATTAAGAAAATAAGGACAAACCGATGTTAGAGGATTTTTCGTTTATAGATACTATCCCTCTCTCAGTCCGCTATGTGAAACCGTTTTACAAAAATCGCTTATTCTGGAAAAAGGAGAATAAACTTCGCAATAATAATAGTTAAATAATAACAGTAAAATTGAAAAACCGTAAATAACTGGTAGCATATGCCTCATCAATAAAATTAATGAATAATTAAAAAAGAGAAGTAAGAGAAACAAAAAGGGTATGAAAATGAAATTTATTGAAATGTCCAGGGGTAAGATGGTATTAACAGGATGCGTGTTATTGCTGATGTTGAATTGCTATCAGTCGTACGGGGATAACTTTTATGTTTACTATGATGCTCAAAGTAAAATTGTAAAAACTGAGAGAACGCCAAATCAGAGTACAAATATTTCTGTAGAGTTGTCAGGTATAAAAACATGGGAAGCTATGGCTCAAATTTTTACAGAAACACCAAAAGTAATAAAAGAAAGTGATATAGGTAATAATAATTTGTACTTCTTATATAATTCTGGAATAGTTGATCCACATATGTTTCTTTTGTTGTTGCATGGGCCAGTAATAGAAGAAAATCTTCCACAAAGAACGAGCGCTACTATAGCATTAGGATACTTGTATCAATTACAGGGCAAACTTGCAGAAGCTGGAGCTTGTTACAATGATGCTATCAAGGCAGCAAAGGATGCAAAAGATTTTACCCTCGAGACTACGGTTTTTGCTAAATTAGGAACCTTGCAAAAGCAACAGGGCAAACTTGCAGAAGCTGAGGGATGTTACAATGATGCTCTCAGGGCAGCAAAGGCTGCAAAAGATTTTACCCTCGAGACTACGGTTTTTGCTAAATTAGGAACTTTGCAAAAGTAACAGGGCAAACTTGCAGAAGCTGAGAGATGTTACAATGATCTGTTTTCAAAAGTCAAGTGCAACTGATTAATAAAAATAGATAAGTGCTGTTGAAAGTTTTTGATTGCCTCGCATTTTCATTTTTACTTGCATATTCAATTGTATCCAGAGTCTGCGTCTCCTGCAACAAGAATGGGCTCAAAAACTCGTCGGAAGTTGCAGGAGCAAGGAGCAGACGACAAGAAACATCTATAAAAACTTTCTCTATCATTTCAGCACACATTCAGCATTAACATGAATCTTTCCTGTTTTAAAATCTCCTCAATAAAAACTTCTTTAGGCGTTCTGAATCCAAGAATTTTTCGCGGCCTTTCATTTAAAAGATTCTGTACATTGGCTATTTCAAAGTCACTTATCCTATTAAAGTCCGTTCCTTTTGGGTAAAACCTCCTTATAAGTCCATTCGTATTTTCATTGAGCCCGCGTTCCCAGGGAGAATAGGGTTCGGCAAAATACACAGTAGCTCCCGTTGCTTTGCTTATCTTATCGTGAAGAGCAAACTCATTCCCATTATCGAGTGTTAATGTTTTCATCACCCCAGGACAGGACGCAAAACTGTTGATTACTGCATCTTTCATCTCTTCTGCACTTTTATCCCTTACCTTCCTTATAATTGTGAATTTGCTTTTCATTTCTACAAATGAGCCTATTCCGCCACGATGCTCTTTGCTTTCAATTGTATCGACTTCCCAATGACCGATTTCTTTTTTGAGCAATAATTTCGGTCGCCGTTCGGATATAGACTTTCTTTTTACCGCTGTTTTCCAAACTCTTCTTGTCTTTACATTCCGCTTTTTATATTTTTTCCCTCTATGCTGCAGATAGTTAAAAAGGGTTCCACCGGCTTTACGATCTCCATCGATATACTGGTAAATGAGTTCGTAACTGATTTTAATATTGTGCTCTATTTTCAATCGCCCCGAAATTTGCTCTGGACTCCATCCCCATTCCAGTTTTTCCCTTATTAGCCCTTTTACAAGCTCCGTAAATTTTGTAGGAATTATTCTTTTTCGGCGTTCTGAAGTGGCCCCTTTGTCAAGGACAGAAAATAAAAAAGATAAGGTGTAACTTTTTGTAAGCGCAGCCTGCACGCCCGCCGTGAGAATGGGCCATACAGCTCGTCGGAACGGCGGAAAAAGCGAGCA
>JAJXWI010000073.1 GCA_021781705.1 bacterium
CTGTATGGCCCATTCTCACGGCGGGCGTGCAGGCTGCGCTTACAAAAAGTTACACCTTATCTTTTTTATTTTCTGTCCTTGACAAAGGGTCCACTTCACAGATCCTTGACAAATTGGCCACTTCATTATAAACCTAATGATAGGTTATCGATATTCTTAATTATCAAAAAGAGGGTAATATGGAAACAAAACAATCAAAATTAAACTCAAGCCCGATTAAAGTAATAATTGTTTTAATTATTAGTGCCTTCTCATTCTTATCAATTAGCACCTTAAATGGGAGCAGAATTGAAAATCCAACTCCTTTGGATGTTGGCACTGAAGACTCAAAAGTATCGCAGCAAATATGCAATGAGATAAAACGGCTGACCCCTATGCAAGAGATGCAACTGATGCGAATGATTATTTCGGATTTATCTGAAAAAATGTCAAAAAATGATTCTTGGTGGGGAGACAAAGCATATAATATGGGGGTGATAGATGGAGGAACCATTGCAGGACACCTAAATGCACTAGGCACGGTGCTGGAGTCAGATCTTGTTAATATTAGGCTGACCCTGTTTGCTTGGTTTTTAACTAGTGCAGATGATAGATATAAAGATGGATGCAAAGCAGGTTTTAAAAAAGCAGACCTTAAGCATGGAGATATGCCAGAGTCTTGGTTGGTACCTAACAGCAAGCCCGGCCCCGCCCCAATTAAATAGAAACCATTTATCGAAATGGGTTGATGAATCGTCGTACAATGCTAGTCTTAACTTAGTGTCTTTATGTAAGTATTGAGTAGCCCACATTCATTTTGTCACCTCGATACGATTTGGAAACAAAATCACTCGGTGAACTATTTTTGGTTTATACTTGTTCTTCGAGTGTTACGAATAAATTCCGTCACGGAATTTACGAGAAACGTATCGAGAAGAAAATATTGAACCTCTTGTGACATGCTTTAATGTTACAAAATATTGTCTTGTTTTTAGAGAGGCTTTTTCCCTCGCTTGAATCTGATTTCTTCTGTTATTGAGTACAGAACAGGCGTAATAAGCATGCCGATGATCACGAAAGTCAATCCGCCAAAAACCGGAATTGCCATAGGAATCATTATATCAGAACCTCTGCCCGTGGAAGTAAGCACCGGGATTAGGGCCAAAATGGTTGTAGCAGTAGTCAGCAAGCAAGCTTTAACCCTTCGCTTTCCGCCTTTAATAATATTTTCTTTAACGTCTTCACTTTTTTTGGGGTTATTTCCATGAAAGACATCATTTATATAGCTGGCCATTATTACATTATCATCGCAGGCTATTCCAAAAAGAGCCAAGAACCCAACCCAGACTGACACGCTTAAATTTACAGGATGAATATTAAACATATCTCTTACGGGTATTCCAAAAGCGTGAAAGTTTAAAAACCAGCTGCAATTATATAGCCAGAGCATGATAAATCCGCCGGCCCAGGCAAATGCGATTCCGGAAAACACCTGAGAAGAAATAATTACAGACCTGAACTGAAAATACAAAGTTACAAAGATGATTAATAAAACTATGGGGATTATTACCATTAGCGTTTTATTTGCTTCTAGGTAATTCTCATAATTTCCGGCAAATTTATATGAGACTCCGGCAGGCAGTTTCAGTTCTCCATGTTCCATATTCTGTTTTATAAGAGTTGTGGCATTTTCTACGGCTTCCGTTTCAGAAAACTCATCTTTTTTGTCAAAAAATACGTAAGTTATTAAAAAGCCATCTTCGCTGTTTATAACCTCCGGGCCTGTCTGGTATTTTACTTCAGCAAGCTGGCCAAGAGGGATATTTACTCCGCTTGATGTGGTAATCAATATTTTTTCCAGGGATTCCGGAGAATCTCTAAGTTCACGTTGATAACGGATTCTAACGGGATAACGTTCACGTCCTTCTACTGTAGTCGTGACTTGTTCTCCGCCGGAGGCTGCACTGATAATGTCAAGAACTTCTTTCAATTTAAGTCCATATCTAGCTACGGCTTTCCTATCTATGTTTATTTCAAGATAAGGAGACGCGACTACTCTTGCAGCGAAAACTGTCTCCTTTTTAATGGCAGAAACTTGTTTTAATGCTTTTTCTATTGATGATGAGGCTTCTTTCAGCTTTTCTAAATCAGGTCCCTTTATTTTAACTCCCATGGCTGCTCTCATTCCGCTTTGAAGCATAACAATTCTCGTTTCAATAGGGTGCAATTTAGGCGGAGTTGTTACTCCCGGAATTTTTGCGGCTTTCGAAATTTCATTCCATATATCATTTGTGGAATTAATACCGGCCCAGTAATTCCTTTTTGTATTCAATTCAGGTTCCAGCGCAGGCCTCCACAGACGGAACACATTACCCTTATCGTCAGGGATCAATTTATTATTGCCATCTCTTTCAAATTTGCCCATAACAAGATATGCTTTGCCGTCCGGGTCTAAAACTTTCGCTCCATTTTCGTTTCTAAAGTAATCTGTCTGTTCTGGCGCGTATTTGAATTTTAAATATCTTCCGCTTTTATCCGAGAGAAATTCTGGGTGGTAATTAATAATAGTTTCAATCATTGATAGGGAGGCGGGATCTAACGCTGTCTCTGCTCTGCCTGCTTTACCTACAGCAGAAATCACTTCCGGAATATTGCTTATTGCTACATCCTGCTTATGGATGATGTCTTTAATCTCTTTTATTGAGGTGTGCGGCATCGCCAATGGCATCAGAAGAAATGTTCCTTCATCCAGTGCGGGCATAAATTCGCTGCCAATACCCGGGAATGCGGCTACTGCTTTTGAGTAGAAACTACTATGCGTTATTGCCGGAGGCAGCCAGGAAAATAGCGGTTTTATGCCGAGCCATGAAAAGAGCCCCCAAACTATAACCAGCAAAGAAACCATAAGAAATATTTTCCTGTACCTCAAGCAGCCCTTGAGTATATGCCCGTAAAAATGCTGAAATAGAGTGTAAAATATTAACAGACAGGCAATCGGTATCAACACGACCAGAGTATTGATAAGTATTCCTTTTGCCGGGCCGGCCGGCCATGCGTGTTCTGCAAGTATTACCGCAAACAATATAGGTATCAGGAAAAATATATATTTCAGAATTTTACTGTTCCATTTTTCAGGCAGCAGGCGGAGCATCAGATAATAAAGGCAGGAAGCTATTGCCACTATAATTGCCACAAAATAAAATTGAGCAATAAAGCAACCAGTTATGATAAAAATTACCAATACGCATTTAAGATACTTATTATTCCAGAATTTTGATTCCCAAAAAACATACATTAGTATGGGAATAACAAACATGGCTAAAACATAAGCTCCAAACAGGGTAAATGTTTTAGTAAAAGCAAGGGGTCTGAAAAGCTTTCCCTCCGAATGCTGCAGCATAAAGACCGGAAGAAAACCAACAACAATTGTTACAAGAGTAGTCAATAACGGGCCGGCAATTTCAGAAGACGCGTTGTGAATTATTTCCAGCCGGCTTTTCCCTGGCAGAGCTTCCTTAAACCGTTTGATTATATTGTCGCATAAAATAATTCCAAAATCATCCACCGCTCCTATTGCGATGGCAATGCCGGACAGAGACATGATGTTTGCTTCGATGTTGAACAGTTTCATCATAACAAATGCGAACAAAACCGAGGCTGGCAAGAGGCATGAAATAATGCCGGCCATGCTTAGCTGTCTTATCGTGAACAAAAGAACGATTATAACGACAAGTATTTCTTCCAGGACTGCGGAATTCAGAGTCCCAAGCGTTTCATATATCAAGCTGCTTCTATCATAGAATGGAACTATTGAAACCTGGCTTTCGGTTCCATCTGCCAGTTTCTTAGAGGGGAGGGATGAAGATATTTCGGTAATTTTATTTTTTATCCCAGTGATGACTTCAAGCGGATTTTCTCCATACCGGATTGTTACAGCTCCCCCTACAGCCTCAGATCCTTCCTTATCCAGCAATCCCCTTCTTAATGCCGGACCTAACGAAACTTTTGCAACATTTTTTATATACACGGGGACATTATCGTTATCTTTTATAACGCTGTTTTCTATGTCCTCTATACTTTTTATATAGCCCAGCCCCCTTAGTATATATTCTACGCCATTCATCTCGATTGTTTTCACACCGATGTCTATGTTGGCGTTCTCCACCGCATCCTGAATATCCTTAATGTTCACATGAAAAGCGCGCATGGCGTTGGGGTTAACATCTATCTGATATTCTTTGACATAGCCTCCGATTGGAGCTATTTCGCTTATTCCTTCTGCTGAAAGCAGCGCATATTTTACGTACCAATCCTGAATAGAGCGAAGCTCGACCAGGTCCCAGCCCCCTGTCGATTTGCCATTTTTATCCCTGCCTTCAAGCGTATACCAGAACACCTGTCCCAACGCTGTGGCATCGGGCCCAAGAGTTGGCTTTACATCTGCAGGCAATAATCCGGAAGGAAGGCTGTTGAGTTTTTCCAGTATCCTTGTTCTTGCCCAGTAGAAATCTACATTGTCCTTAAAGATTACGTAAATGGAAGAAAACCCGAACATTGAGCCGCCTCTTATGGTTTTTATGCCTGGCAATCCCATAAGGCTAGTGGAGAGCGGATATGTAATTTGATTTTCTATATCTTTTGGAGAGCGTCCGGGCCATTCGGTAAAGACGATTTGCTGATTTTCACCTATGTCAGGTATAGCATCAACGTGTATCGGGGCTCTTGGAACCCCCAAATTCCAGTCGAATGGCGCAAAATAAACACCTAAGCCAAGAACAATAAAGCAAATGGTTAAAGTAATGACTTTATTATCAAGACATACTTTTATCAGGTATGACAATAAATTAAATTTTTCTTTCTTGCCGTCTTCCATAATATTTACCTGTTGTTATTTTTTATGGATTCCTGAGGCTGATTCATCATGCTTGGCTTTGCCAATATCTGTAACTCGCTGTCTATTTTGAAATTACCATTTGTAACTACTTTTTCTCCTTCCTTAAGACCTTCATTTATGATGTAGTAGTCTCTGACTTTAGAGCCTAAAACAACTTCTCGCCCTTCGTATGTGCCTGGCTTGGTTTCGACATATACAACGGCTCTTTTCCCGGTAATCAACGGAGCTGTAGAAGGAATAACTAATGGCAAAATTACTTTTTGGTTTAAAGTCGTATCGTTTTGAATAAATTTTTCAGCGGGGAGAAGGTCAATTCCGCAAATATCGCATTTCCCTGGTTCGTCTTTAATGATTTCAGGATGCATCGGACTTATCCATTTTCCCTTTAGATCCGGGGATATAACTACACCTTTTTCGCCCAGCTTAGAAAAGACAACAGCGTTCACAAACATGCCAGGCTTTAACATGCCGTTTTTGTTATTGACGACCACTCTTACTTTAATAGTTCTGGTTTGTTCATCCAGGATAGGGCTTATAAAAGCTATTGTTCCATAAAAAAATTTCCCTGGATATGCTTCGACTAAAAACTCAACTTTTTGACCATACCTAAGTAGTGAAATATCTTGTTCATATGCGTCAAGAATCAGCCACAATTCAGATGTGTCTGATATCACAAACAGCGTATCACCTTCTTTAAAATATTGCCCTTGTAAAAAGTTTTGTTTGATAACTACGCCTGAGATAGGCGAGTACAGATTAAGTGTTTGAGTTATAGTATGTTTGCTTAAAATGTCACTTACCTGTTCTTCCGTCAATCCCCAGATTTTTGCCTTATTCTTAGCTGCCTCGAAAGTAAGCAGCTTATTTTCTAATATCGACTTGTCCTCAGCTTTTTCAGCCGTATCCAGATTGTTTTTTGTTAAAATCAATTCCCTTTGAAGAATATTTAAATCCGGACTGAATAGTTCTGCTATATGGTCGTCTTTATTCAAATGTACGCCAAGATAGTTGAGGTACAATTTTTCTATTCTTCCTGAAAATCGCGTTGATATTGTTAAAGTTTTTGTTTCGTTATATTCAATTTTCCCTGTCATTCGCACTTCAGCTTGCGCAATCTTTCTTTCTACCGTGGATGTTTGTACTTCAGCAAGTTTTACGGCTTCCGAGGACAATGTTAAAACAGGAGAATTTGAATCTTTGTCCTCTTCTTTGAGAGGGATTAACGTCATGCCGCAGATAGGACATTTCCCAGGCTTATTGCTTCTTATGAACGGATGCATTGCGCATGTCCAAGTTTCAACTTTACTTTTCTCACTGCTCTTATCTTCTTCAGGCTTATTTTCTATGTTAGCAACGGAGCACCATCTTATTAAAAACACTACAAGTAACAAAACTGCAAGAGCAATAGCGCTCAACCACCCCAACTTGTTTTTCATTGCCTATTTCCTTACTGTTAATAAACTATAGAGCCTCTTGCAAAACTCAGATACAAAGCGGTTTTAACGGAGCAAAACCCTCCATTTTTGAATCTGGAGGATTCCGCTTTTACCATGCGTTTTAGCAAGGTTGTCGGGACCGGAAAAGAGTTTTACAATTAGCCCTATAACTTTCGATTTATAGAAGAATTTTAGAATGTGCGATAGTGATTCAGGTTTTATTTTTTCCAGTAATATATTAAACAGATTGGCAATAAATAGCGATATGATAAAAAGATCATACTGAGGGAAAAATTTGAATATAAGAAAGGCTGATACTCCCGATATACTGCCGAATATAAAGCCTCGCAATATTCCGTATCCGGAGGTTTTTGGTTCTATCAGCATTACAAAAATAAAAAGCCAGCTTATTAATAGTAAAGGATTGACTCCTTGTACTGCGAATAGACCGGCAAAAAAAACGAGGAATCCGCATAGATGCGGCATCTTTTTGAGCGTATAAGCAATATAGATCCCGCAGGCAATGATAATATAAATATTAGCTTCGATATTCCATGTAAGGGGAAGTCCGCAGAGAGTTGCTATAGCCAGAGAGAAATTGGCCGGATTAAAAATATGCCGGCTGTTATATTTTATCAGATATTTGGAAAAAATAGACACCAGCGAAAAAATCACCAAAACAAACCAAGTCTGATGATAATCCAGAATTCCGGCGACAATTACTCCGCTGATAATTGCACTCTTTGGGAATGTATATTTCTTCTTAAGTATTTTTACCAAAAACATATCTGCAAAGCATGTAATAAATGCCCCTGCCAATACCCAAATGATAAAAAGAAAATCTGTTTGAAAGCTTTTGATGAATAAAAGTATGAAAAATAGGGCAATGACTAAGTTCCGTTTGTCATTCAATATTTTTTTCATTCTTGTACGATTAATTTAGCCTTCATGTCGTTATGCCCTTTGCCGCAATAAACGTGACATATTATGTCAAAAGATCCGGCTTTATCTGCGAGAAATTCGATTTTAGCATCTTTTCCTTTACTTACACGGGAATTGATACCATATTCTTTAATATAAATTCCGTGAGTAACGTCTCTTGATGTGGCGAAAATTCTTACGATATCGCCTTTTTTGACTGTGATTGTATTTGGAGAGAACTCAAACTGAAAAGCTTCAAGTTTAATATCTTTAATTTTTGAAACATACTTCTGCGGATTGTTTTTGAATTCTTCAGTACATCCTGAGCAGCAAAGCTTATAGATTTTCCCTTTGTATTCAGCACTAACATTGGTTCCTTCTTCGATCTTTTCGCCGGTTACCGGGCAGATCGTATTTCCTTCCTCAACTGCTTTTAGTTCTTGCGTAGAAGTTGTCGTCGGTAGGGACTGATTTATTTTTGTGAGTTCTTCGCAAATACAGACATGTGTGACAAATCCAAACACCAAAAAAAACAGAAATGATGCTTTCCATCTTTTCCCATGATTAATTATTCTCATACTCCCCCTTTTTTTTGATTTGGGCACTTTTAAAAAAATCAATTTTATGACTCTCTAACTTCTTAATTATCAACAAAATTTTAAATTAACAACGAGTTTTCTGTTTTTTGCTTACAAATAGATTATTTTTAAGCCTGTAGTGAGGAGTTGTCCATGGTCTAATTAATTTTAAACAAATCCGTTGAGAGATACCTTTCGCCTGTGTCAGGGATCATTACTACGAGATTTTTATTTTTGTTTTCATCTCGTTCTGATAACTTAATAGTAGCGAACATAGCGGCCCCGGCGCTTATACCTGCAAGTATTCCTTCTTTCTGAGCCAGGAGTCTCGCCGTCTTAATCGCATTTTCATCAGAAACCTTAATTATTTCATCATAAATGCTTGTGTCGAGTATATCCGGGGTAAATCCTGCGCCTATACCCTGTATGCCATGTTTTCCTTTTGGTTCTCCCGAGAGAACAGCTGAAGCCTCAGGTTCGACAGCTATTATTTTAATATTTGGATTCTTCTCCTTCAGATATTTTCCTGCGCCGGTAATGGTCCCGCCTGTGCCGACCCCTGCTACGAATATATCTATTTTCCCGTCCATGTCATTCCAAATTTCAGGGCCTGTTGTTTTGTAATGAATTTCAGGGTTTGCACCGTTTTTAAACTGCTGCGGCATGAAAGAATTCGGAACATCTTTGATTAACTTTTCTGCCATGACTATAGCTCCATTCATGCCTTTAGCTCCTTCAGTGAGTACCAGCTCCGCTCCGAAATGTTTCATTAAATTTCGTCTTTCTATAGACATAGTTTCAGGCATGGTTATTATGAGCCTGTATCCTCTTGATGCCGCTACCATTGCCAGGCCTATTCCTGTATTCCCGCTAGTCGGTTCAATTATCACTCCTCCTGGCTTGAGTAGTCCTTTCTTTTCCGCATCATCAATCATATTTACAGCAATTCTGTCTTTTACGCTTGATGTCGGATTGAAAAATTCAAGTTTGGCAAAAATTGATCTTGTGCTGTTTATTTTATTTATTTTTACTATCGGCGTGCTACCTATGGTTTTGCTTATCTCTTCATATATTTTCATGTCACATTCTCCTGAATATTAGCGAGTCGAAAGAAGCTTTTTAATTTTAAATATCCATTGCCATGGATTATCTCCAGGCCAGCCTGATATTATTGCCAGGATTACACACACTCCTGAAAGATAGGGATAAAACGCGTATTTCATTATGCTTATTGGTGACAGAACGCCCATTCCTACAAAGCTCACAGATAAAAGTATCTGCGCTCCATAAGGTATTATTCCTTGTGTTGACACGGAAAATATATCAAGCAAACTGGCAGTTCTTTTCGGAGCTATTGAATATTTGCTGGCTATATCTTTAGCCAGAGGGCCGGTTACTATTATAGCTACGGTATTATTCGCGGTACACAAATCTACCAAAGTTACCAGAATGCCTATACCGAATTCAGCGCCTTTCTTCCCATTTATTCTGTTTCTCAGTATGCCGAGAATCTGACTTATACCGCCGTTATATTTTATTACCTCAACTACTCCCCCAAGTATGGCAGAAATCAAAACCAAATCCATCATGCTGTTAATACCTCTTTGTATGACGTCCAGCAGCTGCCATATATTAAATGATGCGGATATAAAGCCGACAATAATTGATGTCATTATTCCGGTAATTAAAACCATGAAAACATTGACTCCAAGTAAAGAGATAATAATGACAATCAAATACGGCACTATTTTATAAAGTTGATACCCTTCATGTGAAATAGCCGCGTCTATTTTATATAATCCGGCAACATAGTAAAAAAGTATGAGGGAACCGATCGCTGCCGGCAAGACAATGAAAAAGTTCATTTTAAACTTTTCTTTCATTTCGCAACCCTGTGTTCTTGTGGCCGCTATGGTCGTGTCTCCAATAAAAGAGAGTCCATCTCCAAACATAGCTCCGCTCAGAACAGCACCTAATACCAGAGCGACGGGAAAAGGTGTGTGTTGAGAAATCCCTACGGCTATGGGACCCAGCGCCGCAATTGTTCCCATAGATGTTCCTATCGCCAGGGAAATAAAGCATGCTACGACAAAGATCCCGGGAATAATAATAGGCGCGGGAAGGATGCTTAACGCCAGATTGACTGTGGAACTTACTGCCCCGGTTTCTTGCCCTATACTTGAAAAAACTCCGGCCAAAATAAATATCATGCACATGATAATGATAGTAGGGTTGCCTGCGCCCCTGGCAAATACCTCCAGCTTATTATCTGTCTTTTCTTTGCGGTTCATCCATATTGCCACTACTGCAGCCAATAGAACAGCCACAGATATAGGCACCTTATAAAAGTCCTTGATTATTAAAGAAGTAACAAGATAACTTCCTAAAAAAACAAAAAATGGAAGTAACGCGTAATATCGCTTTTTCCCTTTATATCCCCTTGGCATAGTCACACCTATTTGTTAAGGTTTATTTCTGTTTTATAACTAAAAAAACATTACTAATTTTGATAAAGATATACAACCTTAACTTATCAAAAGAAACAGAAATTTTATACAAATTTGAGAGGATGAGAAATTTTAAACAGTATATCAATGCAAATAATTATTTCAGCGTTTATAGTATGATTGTTTGATATGCTACTGTATCCAGAATTAAAAGAAATAAAAGGTGTCGCTTTTAGCGGCGTTTTTAGAATAGTTGATCTTGATGACTAATAGACAGATTTTTAACAAGCCAGGGACAAAAATGAACGGGGAAAGAAATCTTATTTTTCTATTAACATCATTGATTGTTTTATCCGTCTCTTCCACCGATATATATGTCTCTTCTCTTCCTAAGATGACAGATGATTTTCATGTGACAGCCAGAATGGTTAATATGACTTTGAGCTTTTTCGTGGCAGGATTGGCTATAGGCTCTTTGTTTGCCGGAATACTTAGTGATCGTTACGGGAGAAGAAACACTCTTTTATGGGCAAATGGATTATATATTCCCATAACTATGGCTGTTGCCTTTTCAGATAATATATTGCTGGTTATTGCATTTAGATTCCTTCAGTCATTGTGCGTGTCATTTAACATAATTGTGGCAAGACAGGTTATAAATGATTCTTTCAGTTATGAGGGACAAATAAATGCTACGGCTACAATGCTTGCCGGAGTTATCCTGTCTCCTGCTTTAGCGCCAGTTGTTGGAGCTTATTTGTCAAGTTGGTTTGGCTGGCGAGCATGCTTTGTAGTAAGTGGTGTTTTAGGAATAGCTGTGTTTTTTTGGCTTTACATTTCTATGAAGGAGACGAATAAGAATATATTACAGAAACTGCCGTCCTTAGTAACCTTTACAAAGGGATACATTGGGCTTGTGATATCAAAAAGGCTTGCTGGGTGTCTTTCCGTTAATGGATGTGCGTATGCATCTTATTTTGCATTTATAACAATATCAAGCTATGTGTACGTATTGGAATTCAAGATATCTCCGACCAATTACTCACTAGTGTACATAGGGCTTGCGGTTGCTTATCTATCGGGCAATTTTCTTACTAAATTTTTTGCTAAAATTAAATTGCACCCATCAAAAGTAATTTTTATTGGCTGCTGGTGCACTGCTTTGGGGGCATTGCTAAACTTTACATATTTCTTGTTTCCTCGTAATATGGCTATAGTAATTATTTGTTTTACCATCGGTGTTATTTTGGCCCGAGTAGGCATGGGAATAAATAGTGCGCCTATGCAAGTAATGGTGATGCATGACTATTCGAAAAAGTCAGGGCAGGCGATTGGACTCCTATATTTTTTTTTATTTATCTACGAGTCTTTGGCGGCCACATTAGTTTCTATGTTTCACAAGAATCCGGCAATAGGCCTGGTTGTCGTAACTGCAGCATTCAGTTTTACCATGCTTCCTGTGTGGATCTACACTGTAAAAACCAGAAAAGCCCCTTACTCTTTCCTTCCTGCGTTTATTAAAAAGATGAATCGATCGACTTGATATTTTGAAGCTGTTTAGATTTTAGCTTTAGATTTCCTCCCGACTTCGGCGGGAAAACGGCAAAATTAAAGAAATCCAAGCTCAAGCGAGTGAAAAGCTCTTTTGTAGTGCCTAGTTAGTCGTCATTATTATACTTTCTTTTTATTAAATATTGCATTGCTTGT
>JAJXWI010000074.1 GCA_021781705.1 bacterium
TGCTCGCTTTTTCCGCCGTTCCGACGAGCTGTATGGCCCATTCTCACGGCGGGCGTGCAGGCTGCGCTTACAAAAAGTTACACCTTATCTTTTTTATTTTCTGTCCTTGACAAAGGGTCCACTTCAAACACCATCTCGTTTGTTTTTTCCCATTTGATATTCTGATCATTATAGTCTTTTTCAGGATTAATGAAGTCGTATTTAAACTCTATAGGATCTCTTATTCGCAGTATATGTTTGGCCTCAGGATTGTCCCGTATTACTATCCAAGGGATGATCGATATTGGGATTTTCACTAAGTTTCTAGGCCATTTATTTGATGTGTTAGTACCAAATTTTGTCCCCAAAATCGCCATGCTCCCTAATAGCTCTCTTTTTCCGCCTTCTTCATATTGTATTGCAAAGCTTTGAACGTCTTCGTGTTGATGCATAGATCCAGGAAGCCAAAGTACTTTATCCAAGACCATATGTAAGTCAAACTTACGAAAATGATTGTTATTATCAAACATTAATTGGTTGTTAGGCTGTATCTCTGCCTGATTTCTTTCAGTTGGTATTAATGTTAAACGACCACTCGGATTAGAAAAGAACACAGAAATCGTGACTGGTGAATGAGCCCAATATTGATTATCAGCCATGGTGGTTGAACCGATTCCCATCGAGAGAATCAAGAACAGAGACATTGTTAGCTTGTTCATAATCTGCTCCTTTTCTTTGTATTATATTTTTCTCTGAACGCCTTTAAGTTATTATAGGTGGAAGAATATAAAAGTGCACTATTGATGCACCTGGAATAACTTAATGTCTTCATATTTGATTTTCTTTCAAAATATCTTGAATTTTTCCGGCAGTTTTTTCTCCTATGCCCGGAACATCCAGCAGTTCTTCTTCTGATGCGTTAAAGATATTTCTTATGCTCCCGAAATGGTATAGAAGAGTCTTTGCCGATTTCGCGCCAATTCCTGGCAATGCTCTTAAAATGCGAATCTTTTGCGTGTCAACATTTTTTGCCTTGCGGCTCAATAATGGACCTGAGTGCTCTCCCACTCTTTGGCGATGTTCATGCAACTGGTTAATGTACCACGCAGTATCAGATTCAGATGTAGTTCTTAATACGGGAATATGAAATGTTTGAGCTATAGTTATCAGCGCTCCCTTAATTGCTTCTTGCGATATAGCAGGATATCCTTCCCCTGAAAATATTTTGCCTTCAATAATTATAACCGGTCGTTCACAGTGCTCAGCCAGGCGATAAGCCTGGTTAAACAATCTTCCGTCAATGATAGAAACAAGAAAATCACAGACGGTCTTTCTTTCAACAATAGTATCTGGAGCTATAAAGTAGTCTCCATATTTTAGTTTAGTTACGTTAATCTCAAATGCGTATGAAGATTTCAGAAGATCAATTAGAGTTTCTGCTTTTTCTCTAAAGTCTATATCTATTGTTTTTTCCATAAGATTCATTAAATTTCATATTCATTTTTTGTTTGTATATTATTTCATAGTCTTTTAGTTGTCTAGCTTTCCATTCGGTATTTATTTTACAAAATCGGAATTTCCTGATTTTCGTATGGTTAATTGTAAGGTTCGAAATCTAGAATTTAAAGGATGGAGACAGAAAATAGTGATTTGTGGCAGGGAGTGGAAAATAGATTAAAAGATGTTTTCCTGTAGTGGAAAAAAAATGAAGAGTAGGCTAAAGTTTAACAATTAATATGACTTGACCATTATTGCCTTATTAAATTATACACATTAAATTTATGTATCAGATTGATTTTAAGCATTTTCCTGAGCATGTAATAAAGCCGACAGTCTTGGCTAATTCTGAGAAGTTTTTAATAAAAATTGCGGAAACAGAAGAAGAAATTAAGGATACGCTTCGTTTGCGCTACGATATCTTTAACTTGGAACAGGGGCATGGCTTGGATCAGTGTTCTTCTTACGGCCTTGACTTTGATGAATATGATAAATACTGCATTCAGCTTGTCGTTATGAATAAAGAGACCAATCTCCCTGTGGGGACTTATCGTTTGCACCTAGGTTCAGTAGCCATGAGCGCGAAGGGTTTTTACTCCTCAAGCGAGTTTGATATTGAGGGAATAGACAAGATTGCCGATATATCGATGGAGCTTGGAAGGTCGTGTGTAAGTCCAGAATTCAGAACAGGCGCCGCCGTTGCTCTGCTGTGGGGCGGTATCGGTGAGCTCATGATGAGGGCAAAGCTCAGATACCTTTTCGGGTGTGTAAGTTTTGAAAAAAACAATCCTGCGGCGGCCTGGGCATTGTATGAGCATTTTAAGAAAGATAATAAGGTTACAGATATTTTAAAAGGTGTACCAAAGAGTGGATATGAACTCAAAAAACCGCACAGAGAAGAGATAGAAAAATATCTTGAGGACATACATTCAACGGCAAGAGATTTTCTTCCCCCTCTTTTTAAGGGATATTTGAGGCTTGGCACTAAAATCTGCGGAGAGCCTCTTTATGATCCTGTATTTAAAACTATAGACTTCCTTATCCTTCTTGATTCGCGAACTGTTCCCGACAGGTATGCAAGACACTACAAATATAAACATGATTAAAGCATTCACGCCAGTACTGTTTATTATCAGATTTATTCTTTTCTTTATCTGGAGCTTCATCGTGGCATCATATGCTATGCTTTGCTGGCTCTTGCCCAAATGGAAATCGGTGAAAGCATTAACGATGGCTTCCAAAATATGGGCATACGGAGCGGTCAAGATATTTGGACTCAAAATAAAAATTTATGGCAATAAACAAAAGGTGCGCGGGCTTGTCGTTTCCAATCATCTGAGTTATGTGGATATTTTGCTTTTAGGATCGATTTTTCCTCTAAGATTTGCCCCAAAATCCGATGTGGCAAAGTGGCCGGTGCTTGGATGGATTCTTGGAAGTTCCAGGCCGATATGGGTGGATAGAAGTTCGAAATATGCTTCTTTGGATACGATGAAAAAGTTTTCTGAGACCGTTAGAAACGGCATTAACCTTATTGCTTTTCCTGAAGGCACTACCAGCGACGGGAAAGGCGATCTGCTGCCTTTTAAGTCGACGACTTTCGAAGCTGCAATACACGGGAACGTTCCGATATGCCCAGTCCTTATCGTTTATGAACAGGATAATATTTCATGGGCAAGAGATGATCATACTCCTCTTCTTATTCATGGATGGAGAGTTTTGCAGCTGTTTCAAATAAGAGCTGAACTGCACATTCTGGAACCTATAGTGCCTCCGGATGGGGGGCGCAGAAAAGAACTTTGCAGAGATGTTTATAATATCATGAATGAAAGATATAGAGAAATAATATCTGCGAATAATAGTTGATAGGCGGCAGTATATTTCCCAAGTTCGGCGGCCTCTGAACTATGCTCTCTTTGTAAACATTCAGTAAACTACGTTCATTTTGCCCCTTCGATACGATTCGGAAACCGAATTACTCGTGGGACCATCTTGGGTTTGTGCTTGTTCTTCGAGTGTCACGAATAAATTCCGTCGCGGAATTTACGAGGGACGTATCGAGAAGAAAATATCGGATCTATTGCGACATACCTTACTGAATTCTTACCTCTATTTTCAGTCGAGCCGATATCTATTCAGTGCTCCAACCTGATTTTAGTTTTTCTATTATTTTTTTTCTTTGCTGAATTCTTAGAGAGAAGAAGGTCTCTATTCTATCGTACACAAATGGATGGCACCTGAATTACTCCCGTTATTAATTTTTCCTGTATAAGTATAAATTGGTTCAGTTTCATTTTTTGTTTTTGGGTCAATGCTGTTAACCTCTATTGAAACTGAGTCGTCTGACTTAAAAGTGGGAAGAATCACCACCATTTCGTATTTATCTCCTTTGGATACAATCATTTTTTTCGATGTGCGAATGACCTCTTTGGATATAAGCATTTCTTCCGATGTACCCTCATATATAAAATCTGATATATGATAGCCGATTTCTTTAATAACATGCTTTTCTGTGGTAGGATCAATCTGGTCCCTTTTTGAAATAAAAGAAACTGTTTTACCTGCTTCCAAAGCTTTTTTTAGTTCGACAAAGTTTTTAATTTGCCCGCCGGATAGAAAATTCGAGATTCCTACAAACGCAACCATCAGCAATAAAACCTTTCTCATTTTTTCACCTTTCTGTTAACTCATTAATAATTGAAAATCTTCTATGTTTTATGGGTTCAGTATAGAATGAAACGTGTACGTTGTCAAGAATATGAAATATGAGTTTTTGCAAAGCTATATTTTTTTCGAGAAATTTTCAAACAATCCAGGATGGTTGACGACTTGTGGTAAAACGCCCTCCTTCCGCCAAAAGCAGGAACTCATAAAAGAAAAAGGGCGAGAAACCTCGCCCTTTAATTTTACGTTTTTACACGGATAAGGAATTACATCATTCCGTCCATGCCGCCCATTCCCCCCATGCCGCCGTGTGGCATAGCTGGAGATTTTTCCTTTTCAGGAATTTCTGTTACCAGGCACTCTGTTGTAAGGAGTAGTCCGGCTATAGAAGCAGCGTTCTGCAGAGCAGTACGGGATACTTTTGTAGGATCGATGATACCTGACTTAACCATGTCAGTATAGACGCCTTTAGCAACATCGAAACCTTCGTGTCCTTTTTTCTTCATAAGTTCCTGAACTATTACGGAACCTTCATAACCGCCGTTAGCAGCAAGCTGACGAACAGGTTCTTCAACAGCGCGTCTAATAATATCTACGCCGATAATTTCATCCTGATCTTCAATCTTGAGAGAATCTAATCCCTTCAGAGCTCTAAGAAGAGCAACACCGCCCCCAGGAACTATTCCTTCTTCGACAGCTGCTCTTGTAGCATGTAGTGCGTCTTCGACTCTAGCTTTCTTTTCTTTCATTTCAGTTTCAGTAGCTGCGCCAACATTGATTACGGCTACGCCGCCAGCAAGCTTGGCAAGTCTTTCCTGAAGTTTTTCTTTGTCATAATCGGAAGTTGTTTCTTCAATCTGCTTACGTATCTGATTAACTCTTCCAATGATGTCAGACTGTTTGCCGGCACCTTCCACTATTGTTGTATTTTCCTTGTCAATAGTAACTCTCTTAGCTTTACCAAGCTGATCAACTGTTACTGATTCAAGCTTAATGCCAAGGTCTTCAGTAATGCATTTTCCACCGGTAAGAATAGCAATGTCTTCAAGCATAGCTTTACGACGATCGCCAAAGCCTGGAGCTTTAACTGCGCATACATTCAAAGTTCCACGGAGCTTATTCACAACTAGTGTAGCAAGAGCTTCGCCTTCTACGTCTTCAGCTATAATCAAGAAAGGTTTGCCTTGTTTTGCTACAGACTGAAGAAGCGGAAGCATATCATTAAGATTGCTGATTTTCTTTTCGTTAATGAGAATCAGGCAGTCTTCGAGAACGACTTCCATATTTTCTGCATCAGTTACAAAGTAAGGAGAGAGATAGCCTTTGTCGAATTGCATACCTTCAACTACGTCAAGAGTAGTTTCGATAGTCTTTGCTTCTTCAACTGTGATCGTTCCATCTTTTCCTACTTTATCCATTGCATCAGCAATTGTTTCGCCGATTGTCCTGTCACCGTTAGCAGAAATTGTAGCAACCTGAGAGACCTGTTCGCGATCTTCAACCTTCTTGCTCAATTTAGCAAGTTCAGCTACTATGGATTCGACAGCTTTGTCAATACCGCGTTTCAAGCTCATCGGATTAGCGCCGGCTGTAACATTCTTCAAACCTTGACGATAAATAGCTTCAGCTAAGACTGTAGCTGTAGTTGTACCATCGCCTGCTATATCAGAAGTTTTGCTTGCAACTTCACGAACCATCTGAGCGCCCATATTTTCAAAAGGACATTCCAGTTCAATTTCCTTAGCTACAGATACACCGTCTTTTGTAACTGTTGGGGATCCGAATTTTTTGTCAAGAACTACATTGCGTCCCTTTGGACCAAGAGTAGCCTTAACAGCTCTGCTGAGTTTTTCAACGCCAGCAAGTAGCGCGCGACGAGCTTTATCGTCAAAAAGTAATTGTTTTGCTCCCATATTATTCACTCCTTTATTTTTTGATTTATTACTTAACTACGACTGCCTGAATATCGTCAGAATTGAGAATCTTGTACTCTTTGTCGTTGTACTTGATTTCTGTTCCGCCGTATTTGCTAACAATGACGACATCACCGACTTTTACGTCGAAAGGAACTCTATTTCCTTTTTCGTCGATCTTTCCTGTTCCAAGAGCTATAACTTTAGCTTCCTGAGGCTTTTCTTTTGCGCTGTCAGGAATAAGTATTCCGCCCTTGATTTGTTCTTTTTCTTCCAGTGCTTCTACTAAAACACGGTCGCCTAATGGTTTAATGTTCATTTCTACTCCTTTGTTTTTTTAGTTAAACAAAAACCTTGCTAAAAAGTGCAATGTTATTTAAAATTTAAAATTTACAGATTCCTGGAAATTACTTCTTGCCGTCGTCAACTATTTCAGCGTCAACGAAGTCGTTATTAGCTGATTTTTCAGCCTTTTTTTCAGTTCCGGGATCTTGTTCCTGGCTATACTGCTGTTGCTGGTGAGCTTCGGTACCTCCCTGCTGAGACTGAGTATGCTTGTAAATTTCTTCTCCGAATTTTTGAAGAGTCTTTTCAAGTTCAGTCATTGTATTCTTCATGCCTTCGGTATTGTCTGACTTATGTTCTTCTTTGAGTTTTTCAATCAAGTTCTTAACAGGTTTTTTCACATCCTCGGAAAGCTTGTCTCCCAACTCATTAATCTGTTTTTCAGTCTGGTAAATCATTGAGTCTGCTTTGTTGCGGATTTCAACTTTTTCCTTTTCCTTCTTATCCTCTTCAGCATGAGATTTTGCCTGATCAACCATATTCTTGATTTCGTCTTCAGTAAGCCCTGAATTAGCAGTAATGGTTATCTTCTGTTCTTTACCGGTTCCGAGATCTTTAGCTGTGACGTGAAGTATGCCATTTGCATCTATATCAAATATTACCTCTATTTGAGGGATTCCTCTAGGCGCAGTAGGAATACCGTCAAGACGAAATCTTCCGATTGTCTTGTTATGTGAGGCCATTTCTCTTTCACCTTGAAGAACATGAATATCTACTGAAGGCTGATTGTCTGCAGCCGTACTGAAAATTTCACTTTTCTTTGTAGGTATGGTGGTATTTCTTTCTATAAGTTTTGTAAAAACCCCGCCAAGAGTTTCAATTCCGAGAGAAAGGGGGGTAACGTCCAAAAGTACCACATCTTGAACCTGTCCGCCCAAAACTCCACCCTGTACAGCAGCACCGTGCGCTACTACTTCGTCGGGATTAACGCCCTTATGTGGTTCCTTGTTAAAAAATTTCTTGACAATTTCATTAACCTTTGGCATTCTGGTCATACCGCCTACCATAACAACTTCGTCAATCTCTTTTTCGGAGAGTTTTGCATCTCTGAGGCAGTCCTGTACAGGTTTGGTCGTTCTCTGAAGAAGGTGATCAACAAGCTGTTCAAGTTTTGCCCTTGTAAGTGTAACGGTCAAGTGTTTAGGCCCTGTCTGATCTGCGGTAATAAAAGGTAGATTTATTTCCGTTGATTGACTGCTTGAAAGCTCTATTTTTGCTTTTTCAGCAGCTTCTCTCAGTCTTTGAAGCGCCTGCGGATCTTTTCTCAGATCAATATTATTTTCCTTTTTAAAATCTTCAGCGAGCCAGTTCATTATTTCAAGGTCAAAATCATCGCCGCCGAGATGAGTATCGCCATTTGTTGCGTTAACCTCAAAAACGCCGTCGCCAAGTTCAAGGACTGAAATATCAAACGTTCCCCCGCCAAGGTCGTAAACGGCTATCTTTTCATCTTTTTTCTTGTCGATGCCGTAGGCCAGAGAAGCAGCTGTTGGTTCATTTATAATTCTAAGAACTTCAAGTCCTGCAATTCTGCCTGCATCCTTTGTCGCCTGACGTTGGCTATCATTAAAATAGGCAGGGACAGTAATCACGGCCTGGGTTATTTTTTCGCCAAGGTAAGCTTCAGCATCAGCCTTAAGCTTCTGGAGAACCATCGCTGATATTTCCGGAGGAGAATAGGTTTTATCTCCGACTTTTACATGAGCGTCACCATTTTTAGCTTCCACAACCTCGTAAGGCACAAGCTCTGTCTCATGTTTTACTTCACTGTATTTTCTTCCCATAAATCTCTTAATAGAAAACACAGTATTTTTAGGGTTAGTTACAGCCTGTCTTTTCGCCGTTTGTCCGACAAGCCGTTCGCCTGTTTTTGTAAAAGCAACTACAGATGGGGTAGTTCTCATTCCTTCTGCGTTAGGAATAATGATAACCTCGCCTCTCTCCATAACAGCCATGCAGCTGTTCGTAGTTCCTAGGTCAATTCCGAGTATCTTGCTCATAATTGTATTCCTTTCTAAATTAATGTTCTAGTTTCACGAGTTCTCTCTGTAGCAATGTCCATGCCATAAAATCAGCATTTTTGCAACACTCTTAAAACTAAAGAGATAGGCGACATATTGAATAAAATAAAACATCGATATATGCGTCATATACAAAACCAAAAGAGACACTATGTCTCAATTGTGGAAAAATAACTCACTTTTCCTATAAAAACATTTGTGCTTATGAAATGCTTCTGTAGTTTTTTCATTTTTTTATAACATCATTACGACATTAATGGGCATTGAGTTTCGTTTCAAAATTTAGAATTCAAGATTATGTATTAATTTGGAGATTCAAAAGTGGGTTCATAAACGATATTAATTGTTGAAGACAGTAAAACTGAAGCTTTGTATATTAAATTCCTGCTGGAACCTGAAGGATATAATCTGATTTTCGTAGAAACTGACGCTCAGGCTATTTCTATACTGAATGAAGAACTTAAGCCGGAAATAGTAATATCCGATATTATAATGCCTGATATTGACGGCATAGAGCTCTGCAGGATTATAAAAGGAAGCTATCCTGAGATATTTCCCGCCGAAGTCGGGAAAATAAAAGCATTACTAGTGGAGGATTCTCCAATCAAAAGAGAAATTCTGATACATATCCTGAAATCAGATAATGAAATTGATGTTATAGGATATGCGCCGGATAGTGCCAGCACGCTTAAACTACTTGAAACAGCAAAACCTGATGTTATTACAATGGACATAAACATTCCGGGCGACATGAATGGGTTTGATCTAACGCAGCTTATTTTAAAAACAAAATCAATTCCAATTGTGATTATCAGCTCGCTCAGAACGGAGGCAAATAAACGGGAAATAGAAGACGCCATGTCAAGGCGCGGTGCGCTCTACTTTCTTGTCTCTCCGCCCAGCCCATGGAACCAGGAATTCGAAAAGAGTGCGCAAGAAATAATAAGGATAATAAAACTTATAACCGGCAAAAAAATGCCGCCAATAGAGACTAAGACAACGACCATTAATAATACTCATAGTGTTCTGAAGCAAGACGTAACCTGTTCCCATGCAAAAATTGTTGTGATCGGAGTGTCAACTGGCGGTCCGCAAATCCTACAGAGAATTTTTTCTCGCCCGTCACCGAGTTTTCAGCTACCAATCATTGCTGTCCAGCATATATCAAAGGGATTTGAAGAAATAACTGTGAGGCTCTTGAGCTCATCTTGCCCTATTTTAGTTAAATTAGCAGAAGATAATGAAATAATAAAAAATGGATGCATCTATATCGCTTCCGCGGACAAGATAACTGAAATTAAGAACAACAGGATTGTTCTAATGCCATTTCCAGAAAATTATACGGGATATAAACCTTCCGTTTCTCATTTGTTTGAATCTGCTGTCAGTTACGGAGGAAATGCAATCGGAATAATTTTGACAGGAATGGGCAGCGATGGCGCTGCAGAGCTCAAAAAAATGAGAGATTCTGGTGCTGTCACTATTGCGCAAAATAAAGAGTCTTTCGCAGTTTTCGGAATGCCAAAAGAAGCAATAAATCTAGGAGGTGTAAAATATGTAATGTCACCGGAAGAAATAATCGATTATCTGAATGAAGTGAACTAATCGTTGAGTAATTTTTACAGATTCAGATGTTTTTACAAAACATAAGGGCACTATTATGAAAAAAATATTTTTTTAGCATTACTAATTTCTTTATACTTGCTTACTCTCAATTTATTCTCATGGAGTTCAGAAAAAAATTATCAAAAACTCTCGACGCATACTTTAATAACCGTATGCGGTTATGAACTTTTAAGATCTTATGTAATGTTTTTATCTCCCCAAATAGATACTAGTATTCTTCAGAGGACACTTGATGAAATAGAAAATGATGCAAACTGGAAAGAGCTTCTCTCTGGATCTGTTGCACCTGACTATGGTTCAAGGAATTACCCCTTGTATCAAGACCACTTCTGGGATCCGGATACGAATGAAAACTTCACCTTTACAAATCTGACAAATATTGACCCTCAGCATTATCCTATGACTCACACTGCCTTTGGTGATTTATTCAAAAATTCCCTGACATACATAGCAGATACCGCAGAAACCAGGGTAAGAGAATACTTTGCTGAATCAGTATACTTATGGAAAATAGGTGAGCATGAAAGGGCTCTTTATTATCTGGGGATGGCTTCCCATTACCTCCAGGACATATGTTGCCCTGTGCATTCAAGCAACACGATAGCTGTATTGGACTATGTGGGGCAGCATGTGGAATTTGAAAGTTTTGTAGAAAATTTAAAAGAAAGTTACACTATCAAATCAGTGGACATAAAAGTTGATAGCCTTGAACGAGATCAGCTGGATCATTCTTGGTATCTTGGTGTTATAGGATCCAAGTATATTGCCGATATTCTTAGAGAATTATGCATTGTGTGTGGAAAAAGCTCAAAAAATATTATAGCCCATTATGCAAATGGATCACCATTTAATGAGCCTGTGTTTAACCGTGTCGCAGTGCCTACAATGGCAACTGCTCAAAAAGCTGAAAGTATCCTTATTTTTTCATTTGTATATGCTGTTAATACAGATATCAAACCGTTAGAGGAAGCGACTGAATTTACTGTAACAATTTCTACGAGAGATGGAAAATGGACGGATCATTATGGTACAGATAATGCTATCTTTTTGGGAATTGAGTTTAATGATGGGAGGATTTTTGAAAAATATTGCGGCATGAAGAGACATAACGTTGGTGGCAGAGATTCATATTCCATGGAATTTAGAGGAGAAAAAGGAGAAAATGTTCGCAAAATTTGGGTAAGAAAAGCAAGGATACTGCCTTTTGCCGATGGTTGGATACCAATGGCGGAAAGCAACTGGTGTCCTAGTTCAATTTTGTTGACAAGTTCTGACAAAGGCGTTAATTTTTAGCCGAAATAAAGAATGATTGGATAAAAGGAAATAAAAGAATTGTCTTTGATGTTGACGGAACAGAAATCCAGTCTCCAGAGTCCTTAAAAACCAAGGAAGAAAAACAGTCATCCTACAAGGGCGTGCTATCACTCAAGCGTGAAGTTCAAGCGATATCGATTTGAATTGTGAGCTACTCAGATTTCTGACCGGAAATAAAGCTATAAGAATCTAAAAAGTATAGAAATATAGCATTCTAATGGGAGAATTAAGTTAAGCGTTTGAAAAATAATTGAACCCAGAAATAGAAATACAATATTATGAGCATAGAAAATATAAGACAATTTATAAAAGAGAAAGCTGAACAATTCGGTGCCGAGCCTGATAGCGAATTCAACAAATCTTACGTTGAGAGAACCAACACAGGACAAGAAGCACTAAAAGATAATGGATCTTATTTTGGTTTCCCGCCGAAGTCGGGATGATTAATATTTAATGATTGCTGAATAATTCTCAAAATATTATTTTTTTGCCATTTTCATCAAGTAAAAGCCACAACTGGCTTAAGTCTGCTATAAGCATTTTTACAGAAGTACAGTCTTTCCATGTTTTCCAGGATG
>JAJXWI010000139.1 GCA_021781705.1 bacterium
GTGTAATCCTCATTTTTATTTTTTTGTTATTTTAGATTACACCTTATTTATTTTCTATTACTGTCCAAAATATGGGGACCACTATAGTTTCTTGAAGTTGTGTTTAGAGTAAACGCTGGGGGAGGTGCCGCTCTAATAGCGACTACTCATGCGGGAGAAGTCCCATACGAACCAAAAAAATTCAAAGATGAGGGTAAAACGTTTTACTCTTCCCTTACATTGCAATTAGAAGTACTAAACATCTAAGATGTATTAGCTGAAACATTATCTGACAGTTGCCCCTAAATATTAATTATGTCAGATGTAGTAGCTAAAACTTGATCTGACAATTACTCCTCAGCATCCATTAGTGTCAGACTCCTATTGACTGACTGACTAGCTCTGCGTTAAGCTGATCTACTTTGCTTTGCCCAATCCATACAGTTAGCCACAAGCTGGATAGTAGTAGAATCAACAACATTTATTACTCTTTAAACCTTCTTGTTTTAAGAAATTCGAAAAAAGCATGTCTTTAAAATAGCTACGGCTATGGCTTTTAGATTTCGAAATGCTCTCAGCTCCAAATAAGCTGTCTTTATTTTTCTTGAGGCTTAAACTCTGCCCAAACAGGGCCTTCTGCGGTTTCTTTCACAAGGATTTCGATTTTCTTTTCGAATTCGCCTAGTTTTTTCGTGCAAAAATCAGAAAGTTTTTTTCCCTCTTCATACGATTTCATCATTTCGTCAAGTGAGAGGTTTTTGCTTTCCATATTTAATACTATCCTCTCGAGTTGTTCGAGGGCTTTTTCGAAACTGAATTCCTGTTTTTTTTCTTCGTTCATATGCAAACCATAGTTTTTTAATTCGTTTTGTTAATACCTTGTTATATAAATCATTTTTTAAATTTTTCCAGGGTTTAAATATTTAAGAGCGGGTTGATTATTATAAGAGGGGCGTATAATTAGTCACTAGGGATTACTAACCACAAAAAAAGGAAAGGGAAAAGGATGGATTTTATCAATTTTTACAAGCCTGAAATCGGACAAGAAGAGATAAATGAAGTTACTGAATGCCTGAAATCAGGTTGGATCACCACGGGCCCTAGGGTAAAACAGTTTGAGGCAGATTTTATAAACTATATGAAAGCAGGGAAACATGCCGTTGCTTTAAATTCCGGTACCGCAGCTCTACATCTAGCGGTAGAGGCTATGGGTGTAAGAGAAAATGATGTAGTCATTATTCCTACAATAACTTTTGCGGCTACTGCTGAAGTCCTTAGATATTATAATGCCATCCCCGTTTTTATTGACTGCAGAGAGGATGATTTCTGTATGGATATGGACAAGCTTGAGCAAACGCTTGAAGACATATTTGATGGCAGGAAAGTTCCGGGACTTCCAGATAATCATGGTCCAGTAAAGGGTATAATGCCGGTCCATTTTTCCGGGCAGGCTGTTGATATCCTGAGGTGTAAAAAAATCGCAAAGAAATATAATCTTTTTATAATTGAAGACTGTGCTCACTGCTGTCCTTCTTATTTCAAGGACGAAGATGGAGCATGGAAAATGGTTGGAAGTACTGCAGATATTGCATGCTATTCTTTTTACGCGAACAAAACAATTACAACAGGCGAAGGAGGAATGGCTCTCACGAATAATGACAAGCTTGCCGAACGCATAAGAGTTATGTCCCTGCACGGAATGAACAATAATACCAGGAACAGATTTTCCCAAAACGGCTCATGGTATTATGAGATATCCGATCCGGGGTATAAATACAATCTTACCGATATAGCTGCGTCAATAGGCATTCAACAGCTAAAGAAGGCAGATTCATTCTGGGAAAAAAGGAGAGCCATAGCAAAAATATATTCTGAGGAGCTCTCTGGTGTCCCAGGAATCACTATTCCTATAGAACAATCCAACAGGAAGCACTCATGGCATCTTTATATTATCAGAGTGGATAAAGATGTTACAGGGGTTGAAAGACAGGATTTTATTTATCAGTTGAAAGAACTCAATGTTGGCGCGACGGTTCACTATATGCCACTACATTTGCATCCATGCTACAGGGATACTTTTAACCTAAAAAAAGAAGATTTTCCTGTGAGCGTTAGGATTTTTGAACAAATAGTATCTATGCCTATATATCCTTCTCTTACCGAAGGACAGGTAAAATATATCTGTAAGGCCGTAAAAAAAATAGTTTGCAAATAGAGCGTGTCTACAAGATCCGATATTTAAGACTATAGGAAAATCGACGGAAAGCAAAGTCGTTACGACATCATTGTTTGGTGAGGTTTTGTTAAAATAAGCACTGCTGTATTAGCTAAAACATGATCTGACAGTTACCTCTAAACACTACTTAAGTTTAGTTCCGCAAACTGTACCGTCTAGATTAATCTGGATTCATAAGCAATTTTCTCAGGTCATTAAGTGCATATGAACATGTTCTTGCTCTTATTCTCGCCCTGTCACCCTGAAGTGGACCCTTTGTCAAGGACAGAAAATAAAAAAGATAAGGTGTAACTTTTTGTAAGCGCAGCCTGCACGCCCGCCGTGAGAATGGGCCATACAGCTCGTCGGAACGGCGGAAAAAGCGAGCAG
>JAJXWI010000075.1 GCA_021781705.1 bacterium
ATCGCCTTTCCAAGTATTACCCACCTGTTACTGCTCTTGAGTTTTCCTCCAAACGGTAGTATGAAGTTTTCGAATTCTTCCTGGTTATGTCTAAATTGGTACATTATAATTCCTCTAAAGTGCAAATCTTTTAGGGCCATGCAGTGTAATTTCTTACACTAAATATAATATATCATACTTATATAATGCTGCACTATAGATGCTTGTGAATTATTAAGGAATCTTTATTTAACGCCTTTTTTTGCGCTTTTCTTTCTTTTTCATTCTATTAGATCCACGTTGAAATCCAAGACCGCCCCCCATAGGCGCAGACGGCATCCCCCCCATCCCCATACCAGACATTGCATTTCCCATAATGCCTGGCTTTCTCATTACTTTTTTCATCATAAGAAACTGATTGATCAGTTCATTTACTTGCTCTACAGTGGTTCCTGACCCCTTAGCGATTCTCTTTTTTCTTGAAAAGTCTATATTTTCAGGAGTTATACGCTCTTCCCGTGTCATAGAACATATTATTGCCTCAAGAGAAGTAAACTTTTTTGTATCAATATTGGCATTGGCCAACGCTTTGCCACCCGGCAGCATCCCCAGTATTTTTTCCAATCCTCCCAGCTTCTTCATTTGCCTCAACTGTCCTAAAAAATCACTGAGGTCAAACTGGTTAGATTTTAGTTTCTTTTGAAGCTTTTCCGCTTCCTCCACGTCTATTTCTTCGGCAGCCTTTTCTACTAGAGATACAATGTCTCCCATTCCAAGTATCCTTGAAGCCATTCTCTCAGGATAAAAAACCTCAAAGTCCTCGATCTTCTCACCCATCCCTACCATCTTTATAGGACAGCCGGTTACTTTTCTGATTGACAGTGCGGCGCCTCCTCTGGCGTCCCCATCAAGCTTGGTGAGAATAATACCTGTTAATCCAAGCGCCTTATGAAAAGCCTCAGAAACAGCAACGGCTTCCTGTCCTAGCGCAGCATCAGCAACGAGAATTGTCTCTTTAGGAAGAACACTTTGAGATATTCCAATCAGTTCTTGAATCATCTCTTCATCAATCTGGAATCGCCCTGCTGTATCTATTATTACAACATCTAATCCTTCCTGTTTAGCTTTGTTTTTTGCACTATTTGCCAAAATTTCAACACGCGGCTGAAGTCTGTCTGAATAAACTTCCACTCCTATTTCTTTGCCAAGTATTTCAAGCTGGTCTATAGCTGCGGGCCTGTAAATATCTCCGGCAACAAGCAACACTTTTTTTCTGTTCTTTTTAAGATACGCTGCAAGTTTTGCCGCTGTAGTGGTTTTACCGCTTCCATGAAGCCCTACAAGCATTATTACAGACGGATTTGATGAGAGGTCAAGAGAAGACTCGCGTTCCCCCATCAGCTCAGCCAGTTTATCGTTGACTATTTTTATAGCCTGCTGGCCTGGTGTAACGCTTTTCAGAACAGCCTGGCCTAAACAATCTACTTTTACTGACTCAACAAACTCTTTCGCAACCTGATAGTTTACATCAGCTTCAAGAAGGGCCATACGAATATCATTCATGGCCTCTGCCATATTGTTTTCAGAAATAACTGCCTGCCCTCTCAGCTTCTTGAAAGCACCATGAAGCTTATCTGTTAAGGTATCAAACATATCTTATTAATCCATTTTGAGTTTAAATTTAAAAATTATCTAAGAAATTTAACAGAGCAGAGTTTTTTATGCAAAGATGTTTTCGGATAAACTTGGGATATATTAAATGGTTTTGCGTACCAGGTGTTAAGTTTTAAGTTAACTTTCCTGCCTAAACCCTAAAACTCAAAACTTAAAGCCGATTTTATGAAAAGAAAAATTGTCTCCGTAATAGAAAAGCCTGATTCAGGGCAAAGGCTTGATTCCTGGTTGGGAAACCGGTTCACTTATCATTCCAGAAACAAATGGCAGGGACTAATAAGAGACGGAGAAGTAACTGTAAACGACATTTTGACAAAGCCCTCAAAAACCATATATGCGGGCGATGTCGTAGAGCTGAAGACAAATGAGCTCAAAGAACCCGACGCCAATACTAATATCCAAATCATTTACGAAGATGATTACATAATAGTCATAAATAAACCTGCAGACCTGCCATGCCACCCGTCAGGAGCATACTTTCATAAAACTCTCTGGTATCTTGTTACGACCCATTTAAAGAGCAAGGTCCATATCGTTCACAGGCTGGACAGAGAAACATCCGGAGTAGTGATAATGGCAAAAACACCTGCCATTGCCAAAGAAATAGCCTATCTGTTTGCCAATAAAAAAGTCAAAAAAACATACATTGCTGCGGTGCATGGAAGCTTTCCAGATAATCTTCACGCATTTGGGTATCTTGAGAAAGACAAAGAAAGCCAGCTTATGAAAAAACGCAGATTCATAAGAGTTGAAGAGAAAGATTATCCGTCTTTAACCGACAAGGAAACCGCAGAAACATATTTTGAAATAATATGCGAGAAAAACGGGCTGAGTTTGCTTAAAGTATTTCCGAAGACTGGCAGATTTCACCAGATAAGAGCTACTTTATATTCTATGGGATTCCCAATGGTGGGAGATAAGACTTACGGCCTCGATGAAACGCTATTCCTGCGATTCATTACAGACGGGCTTACAGAAAGTGACTACAAAACAATGATTCTCGACAGGCAGGCCCTTCACGCAAAAAGCATAGAATTTACTCTCGCCTCCACAGGAAAAAAGTATAAACTTGAAACCGAAATCCCAACAGAAATAACTGATTTGTTTAAATAAAAATAACTTCCAAACGGATAGCCTATAGTTTATTAGAGTATAAGCAAGTAAGGTCAATGCAAAATTTTACAACCTTGATAACCAAGCAAGTCAATATATAATTTATGATAATTCCATAAAACATGATACTCGCTATTATTGAGAACAAAGAAAAAATATACATATATAAAACTTAGAGGCTAAAATCAATGGATGCAAATTTTGATATAAATGCATACTTGAATCATATTGCGCAAGAATTAATTAGAAATTATTCATTTGCTGGGAAGGCTACAACTCCTGTTTTAGTAGGAAGTGCTAGAGAAAATGAGATTAGAAAAAAACTATCGTCTCTTTTACCTCCAACTGTTAGTGTTGGTACAGGATGTGTGATAGATAGTTATGGTAATACTAGCAAACAAATAGATATAATTATTTATGAAAAACACTATTGTCCAGTTTTTTCAATAACCGACAATCCAGAATCAACGTATTTTCCATGTGAGAGAGTAATCGCTGTTGGAGAAGTTAAAAGCACTTTAAATAGTAATGAGTTAGAAGATATTTTTTTAAAATTAAATTCTGTAAAAACATTAAAAAGGTTTGCAGTTCAATCCAAAACTAAATTGACTAATGAAATAAGAGTTTCATATAGACATTATGGCAATTCCTTTTCATGGGACTGTACAAAAAATGAAGAATTTAACCAAAAAGAAAAACTAACAGACCAAATATTTGGCTTTGCTTTTTGTGGTGAATTAAATTTAGATCCAAAAACTTTAGCTAATAAATATTCCTCTCTTTTAAAAAACTATGAAAAATGCAATGCTCCAAATCTAATATCGATTCTCAATTATGGACTTGTATTGTATATGAATAAAAAAAATAATGCAATAAAATACTGGCCAGGAGATGATACAGATTGTATATATATAACCTCAAAAAGAGAAGACAATTTCCAGTTCTTGTTGACTAGGTTGACCGAGGTTGTTCGTTCATACAGAACTGTAGACTTAAATGCTTTTACTAGGTATATTTCACCATCTGCAGGTAATATATTGCTGGATGGAGTTTTCAAAGAAATTGATTAAGCAACCACACTAACTGTAAGACAATAAAATTACATTTGATTCTGCATTTTCTTAAAGATATAGCGCCGTTTTTTTTCAAATCTCAATATTTTTTATTGGCGTAATTGATCCAGCCGCCGGCAGAAACTACGGCCTTATCAAACTCGCCAAGCTTAAATTTCAAAACATCGCTGTTATTTTCTGAGCAGAAAGTCACTTCTTCTTTTTCGAAATTGACATTGGCTATAGTTTTTTTATTGGCGTATTTGAAAAATAACATTTCTATTTTATCTGACGGAAGTTCGATGGCCAGCATGCCGCAATTAAAACTGTTCTGTCTGAAAATTCTGGCAAAACTTTCAGCAATAACGACATTAATGTTATTCTGTTCCAATGCCCAGAGAGCATGTTCTCTGGATGAACCGCATCCGAAATTTTTGCGTGTTATTATCACTCCTTTTCCGGTCAGGCTTTTTTTATGATCAAAGCCATTCAAGTTCAATTCCTCAAACAGATAAGGTTTTAACGCTTCTCTTGAAACATCAGTCAGATATTTTGCCGGAATTATTTCATCAGTATTTATGTCTGATCTGTCAAGAAATAAAATTTCGCCTTCAAAAATTTTCATCTCCCTTTTCTCCTCTGGTTGGCTCTGAATAATGGGGCGTTAGTTATGTATCCTGCGATAGCCGTAGCAGCAGCCGTAGCCGGGCTCATAAGATGCACCATGCCGCCTTTCCCCATTCTTCCGTTAAAGTTTCTGTTAGTTGTTGAAGCGCAAACTTCTCCTTCAGCGAGGACGCCATTGCTCATGCCGATGCAGGCGCCGCAGGTAGGATTTGTTACGCAAAAGCCGGCATCCATAAAAGTTTTGATTATTCCCTCGCTCAAAGCTTTCTCATAAACCTTAGGTGTAGCGGGTGAAAGTATCCCCCTCACTTTATCACTGATTTTCTTGCCTTTGAGAACTTTTGCGGCAATTCTTAAATCTTCAATCCTGCCGTTAGTACATGAACCTATGTATACCTGGTTCACCTTGGTTCCCTCCATTTCCCTGACTGTCTTTACTTCATCAGGCTTATACCCAAAAGTGACAAGTGGCTCGAGTCCAGACAAATCATATTCCAGAACTTTCTCGTATTTAGCATTAGAATCAGAAATATATTTTCTGTAAGAGTTCAAAGCTTCCTCTTTTGAAGGAAACTCATCCTTAATGAAATCCCAAAGATAATCAACTGTAACCATATCCGGATAGCAAATTCCGCAGGTACCGCCAGCCTCAATAGCCATGTTGCAGATAGTCATTCTGGACTCCATGCTCATACTATCAATAACAGGCCCTGTAAATTCCATAACGCAGTCAGTAGCGCCATTCACACCCACTTTTGAAATTATATAAAGGATTACATCTTTAGCATAAACTCCATTAGGCAGTGTTCCTTTGAGGATAAACTTAATAGCTCTGGGAGAACGGAAGGCACAGACCCCTTTAAGTATTCCTACCTCGAGATCAGTAGTTCCTACGCCTGCTGCAAAAGCACCGAACGCGCCGTAAGTGCAAGTGTGAGAGTCTCCCATAATCGCAGTAAACCCAGGCCTTACAAAACCTTTTTCAGAAAACAAGGCATGACAAACGCCGTTACGCCCGATGTCAAAAAAATCTTTAATCCCATTTCTTTCGGCCCAATCCCGCAGTATTTTCCCCTGCTCTGCCGTTTTTGAATCCTTTGCCGGAGTTACATGGTCTATGACCGCTTTGATTTTATCCGGATCAAAAACCCTGTCTTTGTTTCTGGCAATTAAATCTTTTATGGCCATCGGAGTAGTCATTTCATGACAGAAAACCCTATCGAGTTTCAAAACATAAACATCTTGAAACGGTTGATCAATACAATGGTCTTCAAATATTTTCTCAGCAATAGTTTTTCCCACAATATTTCCTTACATCCCTGCGTTTCTATATTTTACATATTATCTAATGCTAAATAAAAAACTATAAAACCTACCATTTTTCAAACTGCCTGACAATTAATAATAAAATTTTACACTCCATGATATAAGAAAACAACAGATTGAAAAAGATTACTCCACCCGAGCTGACAAAAAAGAAAATATTCTCGCATATTAAGTAGATAAAGAGTACAAATGGCTTAGTAAAATAAGCTTTTAGGATGTAAACTGCTTCTTCAAAATGTTTAAACCAGATTTTTGGCAAAAAAGAATGAAATACAAATTGGTCATATTCGATTTTGATGGCACTCTTGCAGATAGCTTTCCATGGTTCACCAACGCACTGAATAAGGCCGCGGACAAATTCCATTTTCGCCGTTGTGAGGAAAATGAGATTGAACACTTAAGGTCGCTTGATATCAAGTCGATAATGAAAAAGCTAAAAATATCTTTCTGGAAAGCTCCAATGATAGTTGCCTATATGCGATCAAACATGACTGCAGACATTGCAAACACAAAACTATTTGAAGGCATCAGCAATTTATTGGAACGCCTTGCAGATAAGGAGACAATTTTAGCGCTGGTAACAACCAACTCGCATGAGAATGTAATAAAAGTGCTAGGCGAAAAGAATGCCTCTCTTTTTAGCCATTACGAGTGTGGCGTGGACGTATTCGGAAAGGGTCACAAATTCAAAAAAATTCTTGCCAAGACTCATCTTACGGCCAGTGAAGCCATCTGCATAGGCGATGAAATCAGGGATATAGAAGCTGCGAAGTTGGCGAGAATAGATTCCGGCGCAGTTTCCTGGGGATATACAACATTTGAAACTCTGAAAAAATATTCCCCAGCCAAATTATTTACAACAATCGAAGAAATTTATGAACAAGTAGTGTTCTAAAATAAGACAATCAATTAAGCATTATTCCTGCACTGTTTTTCCAGAAATTTATTTAGCTGATTGGCAAAAGCCTGTTTGTCTTTTTGCCTGAATCCGGAGGGTCCTCCTGTAACAAGACCGGTATTTCGCAGTTCATCCATGAGGTCTCGTATAGCCAGTTTCTGTTTAACATTAGTTTCGTCATATAATTCGCCCCTTGGATTAATGGCAAATCCGCCTTTTCCCACTACTCGATATGCCAGCGGGATATCTCCGGTAATGACTAAATCTCCTTTTTCGAGCTGCCCGACTATATAATCATCAGCCGCATCAGGTTCTGATTTTACCTGAATAGTTGAAATATATTTTGATACGGGAATCTTTGTGCAAGAATTGGCTGCCATAACCAGCGGGATTTTAAGACGTTCAGCAGCCCTGAACAGAATTTCTCTCAAATTGCATGGGAAGGAATCAGCATCTACAAAAACACGCATTGTCTGTTTCCTTTCTGTGTCTAATATGTAAAAATATCTTTTAGCGAGTAACTCTTACCTGTAGCCTTATTCAACGCGTTAAGCACTTTTTTCTGCACATTCGGCGTTAATTTTCTGCCCTTGCAGGCTTTTGATATCATTTTATGAGTAATTTGTTCTGTAGAGGCTGAAACAATATCAGACGCTTTCAATTCATGCTCAGCCATGATTCGCGCAATAGGCTGTTCTCCAAAATTTCGTTCCGTATCAGTCTCCATATATTCTAGGCATCTTTCTTAATATTTTTTTATTTTTTGCTGTATGTAATATAAACCAGAACCTGACATTTGGTAGTATTTCCAAATTAGTTTTAAGTTTATAATGTAAATAACGGCTGCCAACTATGCTAATTTTCAGAAACTTGCGACTTAGTAAAAAAAGCATATAATACTCATTAATCAATAAGGAGTTAAAAGGTGAAGATAGTTTTGTTTTATTTTAGCGGCACGGGAAATACATGGTGGACTTCATTGTTATTAAAAACGGAGTTGGAAAATTTAGGTCATACGCTAGAAATGTATTCTTTGGAAAATTCTACCCTGAAAGAAGAAGGATTTACCTTTCATAAGATATGGGGAGCAGATCATATTATCATCGGCTATCCAGTTTATGGTTCAGGCTTGCCAGCAAACATGGAAAAATTTATTAATAGTCTACCACATGTGTCGGACAATAAAAAGTTCAGTGCATTTTGCACTCAGGCGTCATTTTCCGGCGATGGGAATATCTTTTTTCAAAAAAATATAGAAAAAAAGGGATTTATTTTTCAGCAAAGCTTTCAAATTAATATGACGACAAATCTCAATGTTGCAATGTTTCCATTTTCTTTGTCCAAGCCAGCAGAAGGCGTGAAATTAGAAAAAATAAAATCAAAAGCTTCCACTAAAATAAAAAAAATGGCCATAAAAATATCTAAAAATGAAAAACACATTGAAGGGAAAAAGTTTTACCAGGTTCTGCTGGGGTGGTTGCAGAGGAGCTTGTTTAGACGCTATGAGAAACAACTCCCTGATAAATTTTACCTTACTAAAGAGAAATGCACAAAATGCAAATTATGTGTTGAGATTTGCCCAACGGATAATTTAATTCTAGAAACTGAGTACTTGGATTTTACAAGAAAAAATAAATGCATGCTTTGTTTCAGATGTTATAATTTCTGTCCTAATCACGCAATTAATTTTGGAACAAAAGTTACAGATTCTGAAAAATATAAAAGATATTTAGGCCCGATTGATAAACTAAAAATACCCGATATTAGAAAATAATGCTAGCAGCCTGCCGGACTTCGTCTCGACATCCTGCTATTGTAATAGTCAAAATAAAATCTGACAGATTCTTGAATAAAGAAGAAGTTACTCCTAGATATAACTAAATTAGGAGAACTCCAAACAGACCTAGACAATTGGATTAGTAATCACAGAAACCCTATAATATCTTTTTAAATATTAGCTTCTAAAGATAATATTTTATTTGACTATAAATAAGCTGGCTTGTTTTCTCATCACCAAAAGCACCGACTCTTATTAAGAAGTATTGCACGAACCGCCATCCTGCAACTCGGCATTAACTTCGACATTATTGAATTTCTTGAATACTTTCAACGTGGCATCCTTAATTCTAGGCTTTGCCTTTAGATTTCCATTGAGCTGCCCCATGTTAGTAATCCAACCGCACCGCCTGCTGCTGCCCCCCCCCGCGAGCATAAACAGACAGCTGCTTGTGGATAACATAACTACTGAAAGTATCATTACACAGAGAATCTTTAAGTAAAAATCAGATAAAGATTTTCTAGCGGTTTTTCACTTTATTTTCATTATTTGTCTGTGAAGTTAAATAATGGAAAAATTGGAAAAAATCCGTTGTCCAGCATATTAATCAAACCAATCTGAACACCTTTTGAACTAACTCCTTTATTTACCACGCCAAGTTGAAGACCCTTTGAATTTTTATATTCGTTATAAATTCCAAATTCCACGCCATAGAACATTTCAACTAAACTGGCAACAGCCATCTGAACTCCATTAGAGTTTGCGCCTGTATTAAGAACAGCCATCTGTAAACCTTTTACATTCGATTGGGAGTGTATGAGAGCCCAATCCACGCCGGCGACATAAGTATTGGGCGAATCAAAAGAAGCAGGAAATCCTAAACTCAAACCGTATGTATTGAAACCGGAAGGCCATTGTGCGATTCCGGGCCAAACGGAAATTTTTACGGGTGTTGATTTGTTCGATGAATCTGAGCCATTTGCGAAGCAAGATAGTCCCAGCAATAACATTGATGCAATGAATACAAACTTTTTCATATAAACCACCTTTCATTATTTATGATTAATACTAAACTGCAAGAGGCAAACAAGTCTGCCTTTAGGAATTCCTAAAGGCAGGCTTGTCAAAATTTCTTAATTGGAAGTAATCCTAGATGCTTCGAGCTTGCCTGATATATTTTCATCGGTTGTATAAGTGCACTCGAATTCACGATCGCTATTCAGTGAACCGTTTAGACGGAAGCTACGTTTGCCATCGGTGCGTTTACCGTCAATCATGAATGTCGAATCTTTTTCGGAAATGGACCCGAATAGTTCAAACTCTCCAAAAGATTGATAGGCTTTTCCCGTGATTTTGTAGGATTCTTGGGCTAGAACCATTGACCCAGTTTGAGTTTCAGTTTTGCCATTTTCTGTAAATGTGTACTTCCATGTGCCAGTCATGTTATAATGTGGCGGCACTGATGCGCATCCTGCCATTAGTCCAATAACAATAGTAACTAAGGCCAACATAATCGATTTTTTCATATTTTTCTTTTCTCCTAAATAATCTAAATTTGATTTTTTGTTACTTCTTTTTTCCCCTTAAACTTATGAGCGTCCAAAGTGTCGAAAGAAACCTTGATTTTTTGCTTCGACGCTGTGAGTGTTTTTCCATCCCCCATCTTGATTCCACTCTTCAACCTTTTGAGGGGCTATTTCTTTTTCTTCAGGATTTTTTACACTTTTTTCTGCAACTAGCCAATAATGCAGATCAAGACACTGCTTGTAACCATCCTTTTCCCATAATTCATAAGCCTTTTTCCTGATATATTCCTGTATATCAGTCTTGTGACAATTGTGTTTAGCCATAATACATACCTCCTATCTTGTTATTTATCTGTTCTCTTCGAGTTGTATGTCCATGGTATCAGGGGATAAATCCCAGCATCCAGGAGCCAGAAGTCCAAGCAGTACAGGTAATACAAAAATACCAACTACAAGCACGACAACACCAGTATCGTTAAGACTGTGATGGGATTGACTGTTTTGTGTTTTGAAACCATCTTTTTCAATCTTTACATTGATTGTTTTCCAAGGCCATTCGTTAGGCTTCTGGCTTGTAGGAGAGCCGGCAACATAATGTTCCATTATATAAATCTTAGCTCCCTCAGGATTGGTTTTTATACTTAAAGAAGGGCTCTGACAACCTGTCAGCAACATCAGACTGAATAAACTAAGCATCAAAATTGATGATGCTTTTCTGAAACTACTCCTCATTTTGGCAACTCCTTTTATTTTTAGTCAGAACACCCTTATAAATAACATGTTATATTATTGCAATATTTTCGTAATGGGCTATTGACTAATTAGAATATCATTTAATCAAAACTTCAATAAATAGCAACTTTCATTTTTATGGTTAAACTTGAACTCTTCGCATCCTATTAATTATGAAAAAAAGTATTATCGGAGGCGTTCGAGCGTTGCGTACGATAGCCCCCTGCAGGATTCCATCCTCAATCTCCCTTCCTGCTACGCAAAAGGCCAAACAACCCAACCACAGCTGCGATAATGCCACCGACTAATAGCCAAATAGCTTTATTGGTGGGCGCTCCCGTAAAGAATCGTGATATATCGGAACCGAAGGATTCAGAAGAACTCAGTCCCCAGACAACTAAAACAATTCCTGCGATAAGCAGTGCAACAGATATACCTTTATTCATAGAAAATCTCCTTGTATCTTAAAGTTACCTACGACCAGTTAAAAAACTCACTATAATAACGACAATTGCGATGACAAGAAGGACGTGGATTAATCCGTGAACAGGGTAGGAGAAGCTAAATCCCAGCAACCACAGAACAATCAAAATAGCCGCAATTGTCCATAACACTCTCGAATCAACTCTAACGCTCATATTGGAGTCCTTTCTTTATAGTTTTTGACACTGTACTTTATTGAGATTGTATATGCTTACCATAATTATGCAATACCAACTTTATAAATAAGTTACCAATTGAAGTGACCCTGAATTGTTAAAACTTTTATCTTGGGCAGGCGGCTCAACGACAGATGGCACGCATGACAGAAAAAATTAGATGATTATTGAAAATCTTCATTAATAACTTAAGGGTTCTTCTAATAATTGATTTTTAATTCATTTAATTGATTAATACTCACAAATATATGATATATTATTAATAGGTAATGTGTTATATACCTTATGGGGCATAATAAAACATGATTAACGGTTTTTTTGATATAGAATATCGTCTTGAGCAACTCAGCAAATGCGGAGACCCTCTGGTAAAACTTAAAGAAATAGTCCCCTGGACTTCTTTTCGCAACGAATTGAGCAAAATACATGAGAAGGAACGGAAGAGTACTGCAGGCAGGAAACCTTATGATACTGTTCTTATGTTCAAGAT
>JAJXWI010000140.1 GCA_021781705.1 bacterium
ACTGGCAATAGCAATAGATATGTTGCTTGTAGCAATATGTTACGGGTACTCGGAAAAAATATTTTCGAAACTTGGAGAAATAGGAACTGAAGTAATAACCAGAATTTCTGCGTTTATCCTCATAGCCATAGGATTTCAAGTCGCTTGGGGAGGCATGCAACACGTAATAATAGAGACAGCTAAAATAATTCACGGCTAAATGTCTACGACATCAAGTGAAAAGGCGAACGATCCAAAAACCGTTCGCCTTTTAAATTATTAATTAACCCGACCTAAAACAAACAGAAGAGATTATTCTTAACTGTTAAATCTATCCAGGGGATTAATGTTTTACTTTTTGTCATTCCCGTCCTTCTTCCATTTTTAAATCGGCCTTAGTAGTGGGCGTGGGAGCAGAAGGTATTGTGTCTTTGCTGACTCCTAGTAAACCCGGATGCATCATCTTATTAGGATGTTCGTAGTCCCAAATAATCTCATGATTCTCATTGAAACATGCATCATTTACACCAGACTCATACCACTCGGTTAGAATTTGGGGCATCTTACTGTACTCTTCTATGATAAGAGCTCTAGGAATAGCATCATGCGAGTACCATGTGCCATCTGTATAGCCATCGGCATATGCAGTAAGTGCCTTGACGTAGTTGTCGACCTGTTCTTGTATAATTAATTTAACAGTAGTAGGAGTTTTTCTTTCATCGCGATAGAAGCCTACAGACATAGGTGCATGTACACTTGAGGTGTAATGAAAGTGGCCTGTGTTAAATAGATTATCCGGTTTTTTCCTAACAAGTTCCCAGTAGTGTTTAGCCTTTTTTTCTTTGTTAAAAAGTTTAGCTCGTTCGGATGGTTCCTCGGTGAGAATAGCTTTGACTAAATCTTTATGGATCGGGTTTCCGAACTGTTCTTGTAAGTGTTCTATTGTTTTTGCGGGTATTTTTACCGATGGCAACTCGGCAGCTGGAAGATTAAGTATGAGACTTCCTGTTAGTAAAAGAATTAAGTTTGTTTTTGTTATAATTTTCATTGCATCTTCTCCTTTTTTTGATATTTGTCAAAAAAAATAAAACTATCATAAGTGCTACTTTTTCAAAAGTCAAACGCAATCAATAATTAAGTTTAAAAAATTTGTTTTAATTCAATATCTTTAAAATCCAATACTGATGCTGAATTTTGTCCATAATTTCCCAAAATAAAAATTTTCATATATTTTGTTTTAGGATAAAACCCCTGGTATCCATGAATACCGATAGTACTAGTGTATTTTGTCCACGCATTTGGCACTATAGCTCCAATTCGACCACCATAATAAAGATACTCTTCTTCGGATATATGTTCTCTTAAATGTAAATATCCTCCTACAGATATGTGCTCTCTTATTTTTGTATTTGTGGAATATTTTTTGCCAATTTCCCGTAATAGATGAATTTCCCAAAGGTGGTCAGAGCCGACAATTTTTCCAATACCAAAGGATGAAGTCTCAAAATTAGGAATATCTCCATATTGTCCAGAATCATCAATATTAAAAGCAATGCAGCAACTAGTGTTAGATTTCCAGTTGCTTGCGTCTTCTACAACTATAACTTTATCGGTAGAAGTGCATGGTCTAACTAACTTTGTTTCTGTTTTTTCGATATGCCTGAATGAATGAGTAGGAATTAATTGCTTTTCCTCATTATAACATGAAAGTCCGATAAATATTAAACTCGGAATACTTCCAGTGGATCTAAATTGTCCGGATATTTCAAAAGTCGAATCTTTCTCAACTGGGAATAAGCCTGGACTAACAAAACGACCGGGCCCCTTCATTTCGTAGATTTTTTCTGAATTTATAAGTGATGATTTCATCATAATATTGTAGCTTTCTTCTAAGCCTGTACTGAATGATTCCTCAGGATAAGAATACGCTTGGCTATGTAAGCTTGCTGAATTTTGTGCCTGACATTGATATTGATATTGAATGTCATCATTCCCACTCAGGCTTGCTACTGAACGAAACGTATGCGCTAACGCTTGGCTATTCTGATATGCGTGTAAAGTTTTCGAATAAGTCATGAATACTTTTAATGACTCTTTAAAACTAGTTAAATTGAGAAAGATTCGAGCAATCTCATCACTTATTGATTTTTGATTTACCACGAGAACCTGCGAAATTAAGATACGCTTCTGCGCAACAACTACAATATAGAATGATCCAATTATTGCAGAGTCAGAAAATCGACATGTAAACATATCATCTGTATAACGTCCATGGAATGACAAATGCTGCTCTGTAAGGTTATTTTCTCGTATTGGATTGATAACCCCAGGAACCACTCCACAACTATCAAAAAGACCAATTAAAACATCAGCTTCAAACCTCTCATCACGTGCTTCAATTTGGTAAAAATCTTCTTCAACAATACGGTTATCTGGAATAGAGTAATTCCATCCTACAAATCCATGTGGTATAATATCAAAATTAGGTACCACCCCTTTTATTTCATCCAATCCGAAATCAGAAGACGTT